>CAMBSR010000287.1 GCA_945870475.1 Phycisphaera mikurensis NBRC 102666 | reverse complement strand
GAGCGCCGCTGGCGCGCCATGGACCGGCTGGGGAAGCTGGAGATCCCCGCCATCATCCAGGCGGTGGACGACCGGCAGGCAGCGGAGCTGTCGCTCATCGAGAACCTGCAGCGCGAGGACCTGAATCCGATGGATCGGGCGTCAGCCCTCCGGCGGCTCGCGGATGAGTTCGCGATGACCCACCAGGACCTGGCGTCCCGTGTCGGCTTGGACCGCGCCACCGTGTCTAACCTTCTGCGGTTGAATGAGTTGGATGCTGCAACTGCCGGGCATGTCCGCAGTGGGGCCATCTCGATGGGCCATGCCAAGGTCTTGCTTGGTGTCGGTGACGTGGGCAAGCGGCGTGGGTACGCGGAGCAGGTGGCGGCACACGCGTGGTCCGTGCGCGAGCTCGAAGCCGCCGTCCGTGAGGGCGGCAGCGTTCCACGTGGAACCACCACGCGCAAGGGTGTCACCAAGAGTGCGCACCTGGCGGATCTTCGCCGGCAGCTTGAGGAACACCTTGGCACGCGGGTGGACATTCGTATTGGCCGCAAGAAGGGCGCGGGCGAGCTGCGCATCCAGTTCTTCTCCCTTGATGAGTTCGATGGCCTGATGCATCGCATCGGGTTCAAGGGCGACCGGATGTCTGTCTAAAAACTGTCCAATAACTAAATTCCTCACTGCGGGCCCGTCCGTAGTCACCCGTCGGTCGCCGAATCGACGAACATGGTTGTTCCATGATCAACACCTTCGCACGCCGCATCTCCTCCGTCACCTTCCTGTCCGCCGTGGCCGTCCTGGCCCCGCAGATGCTCGGCGCAGCCGCCGACCAGGCTGCGACCGCCGCACCCGCGCTGACGGTCTGCACCGTGGACGACACACACTCGCTCGCCCTCTTCCGCGTCCACCACATGGGCGCCGGGCAGTTCTGGGGCCGCTTCAACGACGTCACCGGCAACTTCACCTTCGATTCGGGCAAGGCCGAGGGAATGAAGTTCGACATCACCATCAGGACCGAGTCGGTGGACACCGGCGTGGAAGGCCTGAACAAGCACCTCCGCAGCCCGGACTTCTTCGGCGCGAAGGACTTCCCCACCATGACCTTCAAGAGCACCGGCGCCAAGAAGACCGGCGAGAAGACCTTCGACGTCACCGGCGACCTCACCATGCACGGCGTGACCAAGTCGATCGTTGCCGCGGTGGAATTCACCGGCATGGCCAACATGGGCAAGGGCACGTCGGCCGGCTTCGAGGCCATCTTCACCGTCAAGCGCAGCGACTTCGGCATGAAGTACGGCGTGGAGAAGGGCGCCATCGGCGACGACGTCAAGGTGGTGGTGGCACTCGAGGGCGGCGTCGCGAAGTGACGCGCGCCCACTGAGGCACCATGGGACCGGAACTCGTCTGGAACGCAGTGCTTGAATGGCCGGTCATCGTGCTCTGCACGGCGATCGGCATCCATTGGCTGTTCCGGTGGAAGCGGCCGTCGTCCGCATCTGTTGACCGCTCCGTGGCGCTCCGCCCACCATCGCGCGGTTCCCGATTCGTGCCGATCGTGGCGGTGCTGCTTCCCGTGGCGGTCTCGGAGGCCGTGCAGGAGGCCATCACCCTCCGGGAGCTGCTCGCTCAATACCCGACGACGGTCTCCTACGGTGCATTGCCGTGGGCCATGCTTGCGGCGGTGGCTGCTGCGATCGTCGTGGGAAACGGCTCCGGCGCATTGAGCAGGGCGGCCAGCGCGATCCTGGTGCCTTCGGTGGCGTTGGTGTTCCTGTCGCCACCGGGCCTTGGAGGCGGCGTGCCGCAGCTCGTGGCGCTTGCCATCGCCGCGCTTGCCGCAATGGCCGCGTGCAGCGTGTCGGGTCGACCAGGGCCTGCGCCGCTTCTTGGCTGGTGGCTCGTATTCGCCGTGGCGTCGGTCATGGTGCTGCTCTCGGGATTCGCCAAGCTTGCGGTCGTGCTCGGTGCGCTGAGCGCCATGGCTGCCACGCTCGCCGTCTGCGCAGCAGCCATCGGCCGGCCGACGATGGGCAACGGACTGGCGGTCACGCTTGCGACCGCGCTGGTGGCGGGTGCCTTCCTGGGCTGCGGGTACGACGAGTCGAGCTTCCCGCGATGGACCTGGGCCCTGCTTGCATCCGCGCCGGCGGCAACCGCGCTGGCGGGCGTCCCGATGTTGAAGCGGCATCCGCGGCTTCGTGTCACGGTCATCGTCCTGGGTCCCGCGGCGCTTGCCGCGCTCGCGCTTGCCGCAGCAATGCTCGCGACCGCGTCGACCACCAGCCCGACCGATTCCGCCGTCGACCCGTACGCCTCGGCGCTCCGTCCGTAGGATGCCCCCATGCTCGCGTGGATCCCGTTCCTCCAACCCGCTCCCGGCATGTCCTCGTGGTGGCCGGCGCTGGTCATCCCGCTCTCGTTGTGCATCAGCATGGCGTGGCGCAGCGTTCGCCAGAAGGACCTGTCGCGCTACTGGCCCGCGGTCGCGCGGATGTCGGCGCAGATCGTGGTGGGCATGGTGGCGCTGTTCGTGGCGCTGGCGGTGATCGTGCGCGTCGTCGTCCCGATCATCCCGGTGGAGTGACGGCGCGCGCGAACCGACGCGCCCGCATCCACGAGATTCCGCGAAGCAGCAACCACCAGGGAAGCGCGAGCAGCACCGCATCGGCGATCGCCTGTGGAACGAGCAGCGTTCGCGTGGCCTTCGGATCGCCGTCCAGCGTTCGCCGCACCGCTTCCTTCGGGCTTTCGCCGCTGGTATCGCGTTCGGCCGGGGGCGGGAACACCTCGTCACCACGTTCGGCGCGCCACGCCGCGGCAATCAGCGGAAATGGCCAGCCGATGCCCACGGCTGCGGCGCGCACCAGGCGCGCGTCGTCCGCGGCAACCGGCTCCGCCCAGTCGGGAACCTCGCCGATGCGCGAGGATTCGGTGACGAGCGGCCCCACGGATTCGACGTTGATCCATCGGATCATGGCGCTGCGGCGTTCCATGCCGCTCCATGCGGCGTTGCCGCGAACGAGGAAGAC
>CAMBSR010000286.1 GCA_945870475.1 Phycisphaera mikurensis NBRC 102666 | reverse complement strand
ATTCACCTCATGCTGCTACCCACACCCGCGGCGGTGAGGCCATTGCCGAACCGACGCCACTGGCGATCACGGTGCCTGGCCCCTTCGCCGGAGGGGCAGTGGCGGCGCCATGCCGCCCGCCCCGCAAGGCGATGGGGCCAGTCCCCTGCGTGGTTGGCTTCGCGCGCCCGCCATGCCGCCCGCCCCGCAAGGCGACGGGGGCCAGTCCCCTGCGGGCCAGTCCCCTGCGGGCTTGGCTTCACGCGCGAACTTCACGCACCCACGGTCGCGCCGCTGCCATTCGCAGCGCGCACCCAGCGGCGGCCCATCTCGGACTGCGCGAACTCCGGCTCGCGCCGCGCGATGGCGGCGGCCACCAGGCCCATGAACATGGGCTGGGGGTCGAGCGGTCGGCTGGTCAGCTCCGGATGGAACTGGGCGCCGATGAAGTACGGGTGCGCGCTCAGCGGGAGCTCGAGCACCTGCATGATGGGATGCTTGGGGTGGCGACCGCTGAAGACCAGGCCGCCGGCGGTGAGCGCCTCGACGTCCGTGGGTTCCACTTCGTAGCGGTGGCGGAAGCGCTCGCGGACCACGTCCTTGCCGCCGAACAGCATGCGGGCCAGGCTGCCGCTCGCGATCTGGACGTCCTGCGCGCCGAGGCGCATGGTGCCGCCCATGATGCCCTCGAGCTTCTTCTGGTCGGGGAGCTCGCTGATGACCGGGTGCTTGGTGGCGGGGTCGAACTCGGTGCTGTGGGCGTCGGTCCAGCCGAGGACGTTGCGGGCGTACTCGATGACGGCCACCTGGAAGCCGAGGCAGATGCCGAGGAACGGCACGCGCTCGAGGCGGGCCGCCTGCACGCAGCGGATCTTGCCTTCCACGCCGCGCATTCCGAAGCCGCCCGGCACGATTACGCCGTCGAACTTGGAGACGAGCTCCTTGGCGCGGGCCAGGGTCTCGACGTCGCTGGTATCCAGCCACTCGATCTCGATGTCGGCGCCGAGCGCGGTGCCGCAGTGCTCGATGGCCTTGTCGATGGAGGCGTAGGCGTCACGGAGGCTCGCGTACTTGCCCAGCACGCCGATCTTCACCTTGTGCGTGCGCGGCGCGTTGAGGCGCTGCGTGAAGGTGCTCCAGGTGATGCGCTCGCGGTCTTCCTGCAGGGTGTTGACGCGGTCGTGCAGCTTGAGGATCGAGAGGATCTCGCGGTCGAGGCCGCCCTCGCGCATGGCGTCGGGGATGGAGTAGATGCTGGTGCGGTCGTGCATCGAGAAGATGCGCCGCATCGGGACGTTCGAGAACATCGCGATCTTCTGCATCACCTTGTCGTTGACCGGATTCTTGGCGCGGCAGGCGATGAGCTGGGGCTGGACGCCCGCTTCCATGAGGCGCTTGATGCCGAGCTGCGCGGCCTTGGACTTCTGCTCGCCCAGGATGGAGGGCTCGAGGATGTACGTGAGCGCCACGAAGCAGACGTTTTCCGAGCCTTCCTCGAAGGCCAGCTCGCGCAGGGCCTCGATGTAGAAGCCGTTCTCGTAGTCGCCGGCGGTGCCGCCCACCTCGACGAACACCACGTCGCAGGGCTTGCCCTCGTTGCCGGTCATGGCCAGCTGGCGCAGGCGCATCTTCACCACGCCGGTGACATGCGGGATCATCTGCACGTCGCGGCCGAGGTATCCGCCGCGGCGCTCGCGCTCGAGGATCTCGGTGTAGATCTGGCCCGCGGTGACGAAGTTGCGGCGCGAGAGGTTCTGGTTGAGGACGCGCTCGTACGTGCCGAGGTCCATGTCGGTCTCGAGGCCGTCCTCGAGCACGAACACCTCGCCGTGGCGGTAGGGGTTCAGCGTGCCGCTGTCGATGTTCAGGTAACCCTCCATCTTGATGGGGGCGACCGAGAGGCCCTTGTCCTTCAGGAGCTTGGCGAGGGAGCTCGAGAAGATGCCCTTGCCAAGGCCGCTCATCACCGTGCCGATGACGACGACGTACTTGGTGCGCCCGGGCTGGTAGCCGCGGGGCGTTGGGCTGAATCCTTCGCTCGATTCGTCGGAGGCGCCGAACTGGGCCAGGAACCCGCCCGATGCTGGATCGGGGGTGGGCTCGAACTGCCGGGAAAACGCGCCTTGGCCATCCGTGAGGGGCATGGCATACGGTAGCACGGGCGGCGGGGGCAGTTCAATACTCAGTTTTCGCTTGGAATTCGCTGCCGTTGTCTTCGGTGGGGCGAAACGGCCTCCCCGGACGGCGGTAGGTTCCGCTCCATGCGATCCCCGATCCTGCCGTTCGTCGTGTCCGTTGCCGCCGTTTCCGTCCTGGCTTCCATGGCCCTCGCGGGCTTCGAGGAGGAGTGCGGCTGCCTCGCGCACCGCCTTGAGCGCGCGGACCGGCCGACCGCCGGCCCCGGCGACGGGAAGGGCGGCGCGTTCGACGCGACCACCGGACGCGACCATCGCAACTTCCCGCCGAACCCGCAGGTGGAATTCCGGCGCATGCAGCTGGCGCTGCGCTTCGAGGACATGACGGGCGGCCGCTTCACGGGCATCGAGACGCTCACCATTGCGCCGATCGGCGTGCCGGTGACTGCGCTGCGGCTCGACGCCGCGGGCATGAAGGTCTCGTCAGTGACGGTCGATGGCCGCGTCGCGGAATTCTCCAACGACGGCAGCGAGCTCTCGATCCGCTTCGCCGCGCCGCTTGCGCCGCCCGCCGCGGGAGGCGAGGCGCCCGCGACGAAGGTGGTGATCGCCTATTCGTGCGATCGCCCGCTGGACGGGCTGACGTTCAGCTCGCCGACGCCCGAGATCCCGGGCGTGGCGCCCGCGCGCTGCCCCGAGGTGCACACGCAGGGGCAGACCGAGACCAACCACTACTGGTTCCCGATCCATGATTTCCCGAACGTCCGCATGCCCACGGAGCTGACGGTGGACGTGCCGAAGGGCTTCCAGGCCAGCTCCAACGGCGCGCTTGCCTCGCACGAGGTGAAGGGCGACCGCGAGGTCTGGCACTGGGTGCAGGAGAAGCGTCACGTGCCGTACCTGGTGTCGCTG
>CAMBSR010000285.1 GCA_945870475.1 Phycisphaera mikurensis NBRC 102666 | reverse complement strand
CATCGTGCAGTGGATGTGGGTGGGCAGCCTGCTGTGCCTCTCGATCATCTGGTTCGTCGGCCCGCGCCTCCCCAAGAGCGCCAGCCCGAACGCCAAGATCGGCATGATCGGCAGCCGCTTCAGTCCCGCCTGAGCACGCATTCCGCAACCACTCCACACCGCGCGTCCCACCAGGACGCGCGTTGTCGTTTCCCACGCGCGGCGGTGAGGCCATGGCCGAACCGACGCCATTGGCCCAACGCGCCCCTGGCCCCCGCAGCCGAAAGAGGCACTCGCACCAAGCGAGTTGTTTTTGCGCAGCAAAAACCTGTCTGAGCGACTGCGAGTGCCTCTGCAGGCGGAGGGGGCCAGTCCGAGCGCCCCGACTGCGAGTGCCTCTGCAGGCGCAGGGGCGCCAGTCCGAGCGCCTCACGCGTCGAACGCCCGCTGCTCCAGATTCGGCGCCGGATGCATCCACCGCATCCACAGTGCCTCGAAATCCTTGCCGCGCCCGGTCTGCATTCGCAGCGTGAGGACCCCTGGCGGCCCCACGACGCGCACGCTTGCGTTGGACCAGCCCGTGGCCACGATCACCGAGTCGTTCACCGTCCAGCGCGCGCTGCCGTGCTCGATCCATCCCTGGCCCGCGATCGCCGGTGCGAACAGTGCGCGCCGGCGGAACAGCTTGACCAGCGTGGCCACCGCGAAGAACCCGAACATCCAGGGAAGGGGCGATCGCATGCCGCCGCTCCAGGCGAAGTACGCCGCCAGGCCGCCGAAGAGCACCACCGTGCCGATGTTGTTCCTGCCGGTCGTCGTGCCCACGCGCTCGGGCTCCACCGGCCGATCGGTGCGGTCGTAGCGCACCGCGCGTTCCTCCAGCCGCCGCGTCAGGTAGATGCGTGCGTCACAGCGGGTGCGTACCTCGTTCGTCCAGCGTCGTGCGCGCGCCGCGCTCCAGTTGTCCTTCGGCGGGCCCGATTCCCGCAGCTCGGCCACCATGAAGCCGCGGGCCGGTTCCGAGACCGGGATCGTCGGTTCGAAGCTCGTCGCGCATCGTCGGGCGGACCACTGCAGGATGGCGCGGATGGCGAAGATGCATGCGGCCACGATGCAGCCGATCACCACGAAGCTGATGATCCATTCCCACGCGCCCCACGCACCGCCTGCCCGGCCCTCGAACCCGGCTCCATCGATCACGGCCAAGGCGCCAAGCGCAATCGCGATCGACTTGATCGCCGTCACCACGCAGCCGATCATCGCGAGTACAGACAGTGCCCACGACGCCGGGTGCAGGTACACGCGCCACCGCCACCGCGGCACCACCACGAACGACGGCTCGGCCGGCGGATGCGCAGGCGGAACCGCCGCCGCGGTGCTGCCCGGAGGTGGATCGTGCGGTGCTGGATGGATCTCTTCCATCGATGCGCTTCCTTCAGTGCCCCGCACGGCGCCTTACGGGCAAAGCCGCGTGCGCACGTAGCGGCCGTCGTCCTGGCGCAGGTACACCAGCCGGTCGTGCAGCCGGTGCTTGTGACCCTGCCAGAACTCGACGCGCTCGGGCGCGATGCGGAACCCGCCCCAGTGCGCCGGCCGCGGGATCTCCTGGCCCGCGAAGCGCTCGTCCAGCTCCTTGACGGCCGCCTCGAGCGCGGCGCGCGTGGCGATCGGTCGGCTCTGCTGGCTGGCGCACGCGTTGACGCGGTTCTCGCGCGGGCGGCTTGCCCAGTACGCGTCGCTCTCGGCCTCGCTCGTGTGCGTCACCGTGCCCTCGAAGCGGATCTGCCGGTCGAGCTGGTCCCAGTGGAAGTTGGCGCAGGCGCGCGGGTGCACGCGCAGCGCATCGCCCTTGCGGCTCTCGCGGTTGGTGTAGAAGGCGATGCCGCGCGCGTCGAAGCCGCGGCAGAGCACCACGCGCACGCTCGGGCGGCCGTCGGGGTCCACGGTGGCCACGCTCATGGCGTTGGGGTTCGGCACCGTGGTGGCCTCGTGCGCGGCGTCGAACCAACGGCGGAACGCGTCCATCGGGTCCGCGGGCGGATGGTCGAAGTCAAGGGCGCTGGCAGGGTGCTCGTGGGGCGGATGCTTCATCATGGTGCGTCACTCCGTGGGGTCGATGCCAAAGTACTTGAGCCACGCTTCCACCTGCTGCGGCGTGAGCGGGCCGGGGTCGCGGCGGGGAAGGCTCCGCTTGCTGCGCGGGGCGCGTGCGGCGTCGGTGGCGAGCTGGCGCAGGAATTCGTCCGCGCCCAGGACGCGTGCGCTGCGCCGGCGGGCCGAGCGCTGCACGGCGCGGTCGTTGGAGACCACGGTGATGTGCCGCGGGTGCGAGCTCTCGTTCACCAGCCGCTCGATGGCCGCGTCCGCGCTGACGCCACCGCCTGCGTAGGCCACGCGCACGGTGCCGCGCTCCATGGCGCGCATCTCCTTGGGGCGCGTGCCGTCGCACATCACGATCGCCTGGTGGCGCGCCCAGCGGCTGGCGGCGATCAGGTCGGCCAAGTCCGGCGCTTCCAGCCCGGAAAGCTCCGGCGGGAGCACCCCGGTGACGTGCAGGACGTTGTAGGCATCGACGATGAGCATCGCGCGGGGAAGGGCTCGGGAGAAGCGGCCCTTATCGGACATCTTAGGCTTCGGCGGGGTGGGGGATTGTGTTTCATGCCGGAAACGGGTCTAATGCCTCGTTCCCCCGCGCCGGGCGCGACGTCCGCCGCGCGGGGCACTCACCGAACGAACTGAAAGGCACTTTCGAATGGCGATCAAGGTCAAGGCGCGTGGAGGCGAAACCGTCGAGCAGATGGTCCGCCGCTTCAAGAAGCTCTGTGAGAAGGACGGGCTGACGAAGGAAGTGAAGCGCCGCCAGTACTACGAGAAGCCCTCGGAGATCAAGCGCCGCGCAGCGATCCGTCGCGCCGGTCCGCGTCCGCTCCTCGGCCGCCCCGGTGCTCGTCCCGGCTCGCCCGCTGCTGCTCCCACGCGTCCGGCTGGCCGTTCGGCTGGTCCGCGCTCGGGCGGTGGTGGTCGCAGCGGTGGTCGCAACGCGTGAACCGCG
>CAMBSR010000284.1 GCA_945870475.1 Phycisphaera mikurensis NBRC 102666 | reverse complement strand
GAGCTCCGCACCGCGATGCACCCCCATCAGCTGCATGCCCAGGCAGATGCCCAGCACCGGCATCGCCGGCACGGTGTCGAGCGCACGCAGCAGGGCAAACTCCGCCTCCTGCCGCGCGGAATCCATGACCTCTGCCTTCGGGTGGAGCGGAATGCCGAACGGGCGCGTGTCCACGTCGTCGCCCCCGATGATGACCACTCCATGGAGAAGGGGCAGCATTTCCGCACGCGCACCGGCATCCGCCGGAAGGATCACCGGAACGCCGCCAGCCTGCAGCACCGCATCCACGTAGGTGGACCGGACCTGGTGGCGCGGACGCCCCTGGTCATCGCGGGCGATGTCGGCGGTGATCCCGATCAGGGGGCGCTTCGGGGAGGTCATGGGCGCCACGATATTGCATCGGCGACCGGAACCGGGCATCATCCGTTTATGCGCTTCCACCACCTCGGATTCCTGGCCGCCCTCTGCACCGCACCGGCAATCGCCGACGTCAAGCTCCCGGCGGCCTTCACCGACCACATGGTGATCCAGCGCAACCAGCCGTTCCGCATCTGGGGCACGGCACAGCAGGGCGAGCAAATCACCGTGGAACTTCGCGACGCCAAGTCTGCCTTGATCCGCAGCAGCAAGCAGATGGCCAATGCCACCGGGAACTTCTCGATGGAGTTGCCCGCACTCGTGGCAAGCGCCGACCCGATGACGCTCGAGGTGCGCGGTGCCAATTCCGTCACCATCAAGGACGTGGTGGTGGGAGACGTCTGGATCGCCGGCGGACAGAGCAACATGGAATGGCGGCTTGACGGGACCGATGAGCAGGCGGCGGCAGGCGTGGCCGTTGCCAACGACCCACTGGTCCGATTCCTGCGCGTACCGCACGTCACCGCCAACCGACCCGCATTCACCGTCGACGCGGCCTGGAGGGTCCTTTCGCCGGATTCCGCGCCGGGCATGGGCGCGGTGGCCTTCTGGTTCGCCCGCGACGTGCGCAAGGAGACCGGTGTGCCGATCGGGATCCTCGAGATCAACTGGGGCGGCACGCGCGCCGAGCCGTGGACCGACACTGCGACGCTGAGCGGCGACCCGCTCTACGCATCGCGCGTGGCGGAGCTGCGGAAGGCGATCGACACCTGGTACTCGCGCTCCCCGAGGGAACGCGCAGCGGACAACGAGGTCGCCCGCAAGCGCTTCCAGGAGGCCGGCACCGCGTGGTGGAGCCAGGTGAACGCCGAGGATCCGGGCGCCAAGGACGCGTGGTTCGCCGCCGGCGAGCCGAAGGAACCGGAGGCGTGGAGCACGGTCACGATGCCGCTCGTCTGGGGCAAGGACGAATCGCGCCGTGAATTCGACGGCATCGAGTGGTATCGCAGGAACGTGGAGATCCCCGCGGAATGGGAAGGCAAGGACTGCCTGATCGAACTGGGGACGATCGACGACGCGGACATCGTCTTCGTCAACGGCCGCGCCATCGCCAACACCATCGGCGACATCGGCACCGGCCGCAAGTACCGGGTGCCCGCCGCGATCATGAAGACGGGCTCCTGCACCATCGCGATGGAGATGCTCGATCTCCATGGCGAGGGTGGCTTCGGATCGGGACCCGAAGCGATGCGGATGACATGTCCCACCGGCGGCGATGCGGTGATCTCGCTCGCCGGTGAGTGGCTGGCCCGCCGCGGCCGCTCCGCCAAGGACATTGCCAGCCCGCCGTCGCGCCCCTCGAAGGAAGAGGCGCCTGGCACCGGCTACGGCGATCCGGCATCGATGTTCAACGGCATGATCGCGCCGTTCGACGACCTCAAGGTGAAGGGCGCCATCTGGTACCAGGGTGAATCCAACGCCGGCAGCGTCGAGGATGCCGAGGCGTACCGCACGCTGCTGCCCCTCACCATCCGCAGCTGGCGCGGCGCGTTCGAGGAGCCGGACATGCCGTTCGGCATCGTGAGCCTGGCCGCATTCCAGCCTTTCCACCCGGAGAAGCCGCTGCACGGCGTCTGGCCCATCCTGCGCGACTCGCAGCTTGCCACCGAGCGCAATTCGCCCAACACCGGCGTCATCACCACCATCGACGTCGGCGAAGCCGATGACATCCACCCGCGCAACAAGCGCTCCGTCGGCGAGCGCCTGGCCCGCTGGGCGATCGCGGTGGCGTACGGCAAGCAGGACGTGGCGTGGCGCGGCCCGCGCACCAAGAGCGCGCGCCGCGATGCGGACGGCATCGTCATCGACTTCGACGCCGAGCGCGGACGCCTGGCCACCCGTGACGGCAAGGAGCCGATGGGCTTTGCCCTGGCCGGCGCCGACGGCGTCTTCCACATTGCCGACGCGGTGCTGCTGCCTCCCACCGGGATCAAGGTCCGTAGCGCCCAGGTCGTTGAGCCCGTGGAGATCCGCTACGGATGGCAAGACAACCCCGCCAGCTCCAACCTGATCGATGAGGTGTCCAAGCTGCCGGCGCACCCGTTCCGCATCCGCGTGGAAGCCGATCCCGTGCAGTCCGTGCCGGGCGCCAAGCCCGCGAAGTGAGCGAAGCGGTCTCCTGTCACGCTTGCGGCATGGAGATCGGGGCGGTGGATGCGGCCTTTCCGGGCTTCATCCACCGCCGCACCACCACGAACGCGCAGAGCGTGCCGAGCGACGCCACCACGTAGCCCACCGCATAGGAATGGGCAACCGCGCGGTGCATCGCCTCGATGTCCGGGTGCTCGGTCGCCGAGCGCATGGAAGCCTCGTCGCCGCTGCGGAGATCGGTGCGCAGGCGCTGGACCGATTCATGTGAAAGCCCGGGTTCCGAGCGCTCGAAGGCGCCCAGGCTGAGGGCGACGGTCGCTGCCACCACCGCCACGCCCAGGCTGCCGCCCACCTGGCGCATGGTCTGCACCAGGCCGGAGACCTGGCCGCGTTCCGAGTGCGGCACGCGGCTCAGCGAATCGGTGTTCGTCGGGCTCATGGTGAAGGCGATGCCGAGGCCGAGCACGAACATGCCCACGGCCATCACCGGGTAGCTCTGGACCCACGCACCCACCGCCTGGATGAG
>CAMBSR010000283.1 GCA_945870475.1 Phycisphaera mikurensis NBRC 102666 | reverse complement strand
GAGCGCCCGGCCAAGTACGACTACGTCTGCCATGCCGAGCTCAACGCCATCATCCAGTGCGCGCGCAACGGCGTGAGCCCGGTGGGCTGCACCGTCTACACGAGCTTCAGCCCGTGCATCCAGTGCACGCTGGCGATCGTGCAGGCCGGTGTGGCGCGCGTGGTGACCTACGAATACGGCGGCGAGCAGGACGCGCACTGGCAGGAGAGCTTCGCCAAGGCGAAGGCCGTGATGGCCGAGGCAGGGGTGGAGTACGTGGCGCTGGTGAAGCAGGCCGCCGGCGCGCGGGGCTGAGCACCGAGCGGCCGCGGGTGCGTGCCGCGCGCGTTACATGCGCTCCGGCGCGGTGATCCCGAGCAGGCCCAGGCCGTCCTTCATCACGTGCTTGCTGATGGCGCAGAGGCGCAGGCGGCTGGCGCGGAGGGCGGGGTCCTCGCACTTGAGCACCGGGCACTGCTGGTAGAAGCCGTTGTACGTGGTGGCCAGGCCATGGAGGTAGGCGCAGAGCCGGCTGGGGTCGAGGTGCTGTGCCACGTCGCGCACCACCTGCGGGTAGCGCAGGAGGGCGAGGGCAAGCTGGCGTTCCGCGGGCTCGGCCACGGTGATGGTGGGGCGCGGCGGCGCGTGCGCGGCGGCATCGAGTGCCTTGCCGAGGATGCCGGCGATGCGCGCGTGCGCGTACTGGAGGTACGGGCCGGTGTCGCCCTCGAAGCTCACCATGCGGTCGAGGTCGAAGACGTAGTCGCGCGTGACGTCGGAGCCGAGGTCGGCGTACTTCACCGCGGCGATGCCCACGGCGCGGCCGATGGCGGCGAGGTCCGCGTCGGCCATGCCGGCGGTGGGTGCGTTGGGGTCGGTGCTGCGCGCGCGCACCTCGCGGGTGCCGCGCTCGATGGCCTCGTCAAGCAGCGCCCTCAGCGTGAAGTTCTCGCCGCTGCGCGTCTTGAGCGGCTTCTTGTCGGCGCCGAGCACGCTGCCGAAGGGCACGTGGATGAGCTCGGCCTCGGTGCCGTCCGGCAGCTTGGTCCAGCCGATCATGCGCACCGCGTCGAAGACGTCCTTGAAGTGGTCGCGCTGGCGGGCGTCCACCACGTAGATCACGCGGTCGCTCTTCAGGTCCTGCACGCGGAAGCGGCACGCCGAGAGGTCGGTGGTGGCGTAGAGGAAGCCGCCGTCGCGCTTGCGGATCAGCATGGGGCGCTCGCGGTCCGGGTATCGCACCACGATGGCGCCGTCGTCCTCGGTGCCCAGGCCGGCCTTCACGAACGCCTCCACGGTGGGGCCGAGCTTCTCGCGGAAGAAGCTCTCGCCGCGGCTGTGCTCGTTGGTGAGGTGGACGCCCAGCGTGTCGGCGGTCTCGAAGACCTCGCGCATGGTGCAGTCGATGATCTTCTGCCACTCGGCCACCAGCTGTGCGTCGCCCGACTGGAGGCGTACGAGCGTCGCTCGCGCGTCTTCCTGCGCAAGCGCGGCGCCGGCGTTCTGCGCCTCGAGCTCGGCGATGCGGTGCGGTCCGACCTTGGTGCCCTGCGCGGCAATCATGCCGGCGTGGTCGTCGCGGCCCTCCATCTGCGCGGCGCGGTAGGCGCGGTTCAGGTCCTCGAGCGTGATGCTGTCGAGGTCGGCGCTCGCGCGGCGCAGCGCGGCGAGCGTCATGGCGATGGGCAGGCCCCAGTCGCCGAGGTGGTTCTCGCGCCAGACCTTGCGGCCGAGGCGCTCGTGCACGCGCGCGAGCGTGTCGCCGATGATGGTGGCGCGCAGGTGGCCGACGTGCATCTGCTTTGCGACGTTCACGCCGCAGAGGTCGATGGTGACCGCGTGCGTGGCGCCGGAGGGCGCGATGCCGAGCGCGGGGGAGTCGAAGGAATCGAGCGCCGCGGCGAGGGCGCTTTCCGCGAGGTGGACGTTGACGAAGCCCGGGCCGGCCACCTCGAGCTTGTCGGCGATGCCGGCCACGTCGGCGCGTGCGACCACGTCGGTGGCGAGCTGGCGCGGGTTGGTGCCGAGCTTCTTGGCGAGTGCCATGGCGAAGTTCGCCTGGAAGTCGCCGAACTGCGGGTTGCCGCTCGGGCGGATCTGCGGGTCGCACTCGGCCGCGGGCAGGCCGGTGACCGCGGCGATCGCCGTGCGCAGCGCGCCGTCGAGGCGCGAGACGGGATCGGCGGAAGCGGCATGGGCGGCTGAAGCGGCGGCGGTCATCCGGGGCAGGATAGAAGGGCCGCGTGGCGGGCGTTATGGGTGACTGGCGAATGTTCGCTCCCTGCGCGGGCGCCAGTACGATTCCACCCCATGAGCGACCTGGAAGACATCACCGGAGACGACCAGTCCGTGGCCATCCTCTTCGGCGAGATCATGGGCGAGCTCCGTCTCCTCAGCACGCTCTACATGAAGACCAATCCGCCGGAAGTGACGCTGCAGCCGACGGTGATCGTCAGCGAGGCCTTCGTGCGACTGGCGCACCACAAGCCGGAGCAATTCAAGGACGAGGACGACTTCAAGGCCACCGCGTCGGCCATCCTCCGCCAGGTGTTCGCCGAGCGCGCCAAGAAGCGCCTGGCCGAGAAGGTGCGCGCCGCCGACGCCGTGCGCGAGCGGAACGAGCGCAAGCCCGCGCCGGGCGCTGCGGCGCCGGCCGCGGAGCCGGAACTCCCGAGCTTCGAGGGTGCATCGCCCGAACTGGCCATGGCGCTCGAGAACGCGCTCGAGGCGCTGTCCGAGGCGGACGACCGCTCGGCACGCGTGGCGGAGCTCAAGATCTTCGGCTCGCTCCCCATGGCGACCATTGCGCCGATTGTCGGGCTGACCGAGGCCGGCGCGGAGAAGGACTGGCGCTTCGCGAAGGCGTTCATCGCCAAGCACCTGAAGGACCGCGGCAAGATCGGCTGAGCGCTGCGCGGCGCGCGGCCGCCTCAGGCGCCGGTGCCGAGGACCGCCTTGGCGCGGTCCGCGTACAGGCGCTCCATGAGCTGCGCGGTGGTCTCCGGCAACGGGCGGTCGATCCCCTCCGCGGCCAGCACCAGCATGGCGATCATGGAATGGAAGTCGTCCA
>CAMBSR010000282.1 GCA_945870475.1 Phycisphaera mikurensis NBRC 102666 | reverse complement strand
GCGGTCGGTGCGCATGCGGAGGAGGCCGTCCTTCGCCCATCCGGAGACGTCGACGCCGGCGATCTGCGTGCGCCACGGTCGGTCGACCACCAGCGTTGCCATGGCGAGCGCGGCAGCGACCTCGTCGCCGGGCCACACCGTGCCGCATGCGGCGGGCATCGGCATCGACACGCCGCTGATGCGGAGGAGCTTGGGGCCGCGGCCTGCTGGATAGTTTCGGGGAAGGAGCCTCCCGCGCGTGTCCACCAGGTGCTCGCCGGCAGCATCGCAGACCAGCGCGAAGGGAACGGCCCAGGTGCCGTCGACGATCACCTCGTCGACGTCCGAGCGCCGGACCTGCGCCACTTCCGTGTACCAGCCGCACTGCGACACGGCATCGCGCGCGTTGACCAGGCCGTCATGGTCGAACGGCGATGATCCAAGCGACTTCACCACGCCACGCTCGATGGCGATGCGCTCGTCCTTCGGCAGCCATGCGGGTTCGTTGCGGAGCACCACGCGGATCGGCGCCGGCAGGGCAGCGGTGTGCACCCGGTTGAAGAGCGAGGGAACCCAGAGCGCGAGTGCGACGGCGACGCCGCCGAGGGCAACGCCGCAGGCGGCCGCGGGGAACCAGCGGGGCAGCCGGAAGGAGGTGCTCGCGGACTCGGACTTCGGGGACTTGGTCGGCTTCGCCATGCGACCCGTTTCATCGGCACATCGGGCGCCAAGGGAATGCGTCCAGCGATGCACCCTGCACGGCCGCTCAGGCGGCGGCGCGGCGGGTGCGGGCGCGGGACAGGGCGCGGGCCACCAGGCCGGAGACCAGGTCCTCCATGGACTTGCCGGCATGGCGCGCGGCCTTCGGGACCAAGGAATGGTCCGTGAAGCCGGGCATGGTGTTGATCTCCAGGAACCACGGGCCGCGGTGATCGAGCATGAAGTCCACGCGTGCCACGTCGCGGCAGCCCACCGCATGCCACGCGGCGCGGCTGAAGGCGCGGACGGCCTCCACGACGCCGCCCGGAAGTTCCGGGTCGAGCACGTACTGGGTGTCGTCGCGGTTGTACTTGGCCTCGTAGTCGTAGGTGCCTTCGCAGGGGCGGATCTCGATGATCGGCAGGCACTCACCGTCGATCAGGCCCACCGTGAGCTCGCGTCCGCTGATGAACTCCTCGGCGAGCAGGCGGCCGCGGCGGAGCTCGAGTTCGAGCCGGGCGCGCATCACTTCCTGCGCCGTGTGGCAGATCCGGAGGTCGACGCTCGAGCCATCGTCGGCGGGCTTGATGACCACCGGGCAATCGAGGGTGAACTCCACTCCAGGGTGCAGCTCCTGCGCGCGCGGCGTGGGCACTCCCAGTTCACCGACGATCCGCTTGGACTCCACCTTGTCCATCGCGATGCGGGCGGCCTTCGGGTCGCAGCCCACGTAGGGGCGGCCGTCCGCCTCGAGGAGTTCCTGCAGCGGCCCGCCCTCGCCCCACGAGCCGTGGAGCACCGGGAAGACCACGTCGCCGTGCATGGCACGGATCTCGTCGAGGCCCGGGCGGTCGACCGTGATTTCGTTCACTTCCAGGCCGGCGCGCCGCAGGGCGGCGGCCACCATCGTCCCGGACTTCAGGCTGACTTCGCGCTCCGCGTCGGGGCCGCCCTTCAGGAGCAGGACGCGCGTTCCGAGCAGGGTGCTGGCGTGGGATGCAGACATGGATCACCTCCGTGTGAATGTCCCGCGCCGTTCCGTGGCGTGGGTCGGTGCCGCGGGCTCAAGCCTCGCCGCGGCGCCAGAAGACTACCTCGCGCTCGAGCCGAACGCCCGTGCGCCTGAACGTCTCGTCCGCCACCAGCGCGGCGAGCTCGGCGACGTCGGAAGCACGCGCTCCCGGCTCGACGACGATGAAGTTTCCGTGCTGCGGGCTCACCAGTGCACCGCCGACGCGCGTGCCCTTGAGGCCCGCGTCGTCGATCAGCTTGCCGGCGCTCACGCGCTGGCCGGTGGCGGGGTGCACGGGATTCTTGTACATGCAGCCGGCGCTGTGCTCGGCAAGGGGCTGGACGCTGGCCTTGTACTTGCTGATCTCCTTCGCCCGTTCGCGGAGCCCAAGCGGCTCGGATGCGCGGAGCGAGAGCACGGCGGAGGTAATGATGCCGGCCGGCAGGTCCGTGTGGCGGTACTCGAAGCGCACCTGGTCGCGCGCGTAGGTCCGTTCCTCGCCGTCGAAGCCGACGATGGTCACGGACTGCACCACGTCGCCGATGGCGCCGTACTTGCCGCCGGCGTTCATCCGGATGGCGCCGCCGATCGATGCCGGGATGCCGATGAGGGGCTCGAGGCCCGCGAGGCCTGCCGCCACGGTCTCGTGGATGGTCTTTGCCAGGTCGCGCCCACCGCCGACGCGGGCGGCGGTGACCGGCCCCTCGGCGTTGAGCTGGAGTTCCTTGAAGCAGGGCGCGTCGAGGAGGATCACCACGCCTTCCACGCCGTCATCGCCCACCAGGAGGTTGGCGCCGGACCCGAGGACGCGCACCCGCACGCCGTTGCGTGCGCAGCGGCGGAGCAGGGTGGCCAGGGCCTGCACCGTCTGCGGCCGCACCAGCGCATCGGCGCTGCCGCCGATGCCGTACCAGGTGTGCCTGCCGAGGGGCGCGTCAAGCTCCACCGCCACGTCGAGGTCGGCGAAGAGCGTGGTGCTTGCAAGCGGCGGGGTAGCCATCGTCATCACGCGCCTCCGTTGGCGCGGCCGAGGAACGCATGGCCGATCTTCCAGACGGGGCCGGCGCCCATCACCACGATCAGGTCGCCGTCGGCAGCCATCACCTCAAGCTGCTCGACGATGGCGTCGAATGGGTAGAGGTGCATGGCAACCACGCCGCGATCGCGCAGGCGGTCCACCAGGTCGGAGGCGCTCACCTTGGAGCGTTCCTCCTCGCTGTCGCGGACGAAGTAGATGTCGGGCACGATCACCGCGTCGGCCTCCGAGAAGCTCTTGGCGAACTGCTCGAGGAGGAAGCGCGTGCGGCTGTGCTGGTGCGGCTGGAAGACGCAGATCAGGCGCTTGGGCTCGAAGCGCGTGCGCAG
>CAMBSR010000281.1 GCA_945870475.1 Phycisphaera mikurensis NBRC 102666 | reverse complement strand
TGGCCACGGACCGGCTTGCCGATGCCTCGAACCCGCTCCGCAGCCAGCGGCGCGAACTGTGGCGCCGCATGAAGGTGCTTTCCGACGGGCTGGTGCCCGCCGCCGAGTGCGACCTGCACGGGATCACCGCGGTGGCCAGCGTGCAGCGCTTGGGCGTGGTGGAGTCGTGGCGCGAGACGGTGAGCCGTCGCCGCGACGTGCGCCGTGAGCGCGGCGAGGACGCGGTGGAACTCCGCACCCGGACGCCGTAAGGCGGGCTGCCTACCATCCACGGCATGTTCGACGCCGACGCGATCGATTTCCGCGAACCGGTGGCGCTCTTCCCGCTGCCGACTGTCTCGCTCCTTCCCCACGCGCTGCAGCCGCTGCACGTGTTCGAGCCGCGCTATCGGCAGATGGTGGAGGATGCGCTCGGCAGCTCCGCGGCCGGTGACTTCGAGCACGCGGCGCCCATCGCCATGGCCACGTTCGCGGGCGATGCGTGGCGCACCGAGTATTCCGGCGCGCCCGCGCTGCGGCCCGTGGTGTGCGTGGGGCGGATCGTCCAGCACGGGCGGCGTTCGGACGGGCGCCACGACATCATGCTGCACGGCGTGGCGCGCGCGCGGATCCTGGCGATGCACGAACCGGAGGGCGGGCGCGCATACCGCATGGCGGAGCTGGTGCCGCTCGAGCGCATGCACGAGGAACGGCCGCCGATGCGCCGCGTGCGCAGCATGATGCACGACCTGCTCTCGCGCCCGCGCCTCGGTCGCGTGGAGGCCGCCAAGCACGTGGTGGGCTGGTTCGCGCGCGCGGATGTGCCGGTGCACGCCGCGATCGAGGTGGCCGGCTACGCGCTGGTGCGCGACGCTGAGATGCGCTACCGGCTGCTCGCGGAGGCGGATCCGTACCGTCGCGCGGCGATCGTCCGCGATGCTGTCATGGACCTCGAGCGCACCATCGCGCTGGCCGAGCGCCAGGGAAGCGATGCGTGGCCGAAGGGGCAGAGCTGGAATTAGCGGGGCGTTGCCGCGGCCTCTGCCGCGCGCAGCGGCGGCAATTTTGCCTGCACCATTGCGGCATCGAGCGCCGTGTTCCATGCGGCGATCTCCTTGGCGAAGCGCGCCAGGAGCGGCGCAGGGTCGCCGTCGATCTCGATGCGTTGGATCGGGTCGCCCAGCTCGAGCATGTTGACCACGTCCTGGCCACCCGAGACGGTGGCGAAGATCGGGATGTCCAGGTTCCAGCGCGGCTGTTCCTTCACGGTGACGAAGAACTGCGTGCCATGCGCGTGCGCGCCGTCGGGTGCCTTCTGCATGGCCACCATGCCGGGGCCTTCGAACATGAGCTTGGCGCTGAATTCGCGGCGGATCACGTAGCCCGGATCGAACGAGCGGCCGGGGCCCCCGCACTGGCGGAGGACGCGCGTGGTGTCGTGCACCGCGCTGCGGTCGTAGGCGCCGCGGCGCACCAGGTTCACGAAGTTGGCGCAGCTGATGGGGGCCTCGGCAACGCGGAGTTCGATGGTGAACTGGCCCTTGCCGGTCTGCACGTGTGCGAGGAGCGGGGCAGCGGCGGGCGGTGGGGGCGCCGGCGCGGACGCCGTTGGTGGAGCGGCGGGTGCGGCTTGGCGCGTGCTGGACGCGGTCTGGCCGGCGGTGGACGGGCCTGCGACGATTGGGCCGATTCCAAGCGTGGCGGCCGTGGCGATGGCGAGCGCAAGCACCGCGGTCGCGCGCGTCGCGAGGTACGGCAGCGAACCCGTCATGGCTTCGTATCTCCCTCTGGATTCGCTGCCTCGTCCGTCACCTCGGTGCCGCCGCGAAGCTCCGCGATGCGTTCGTCGATGCCGCGGAGCCGCCACTGAGCGGAGCGCGTCTCTGCCTCGATGGCGGCCACGCGCTCGTCGAAGATGGCGCGCGTGAGCGGATCGCCCGCGGCGGCCTGCTGCATGCGCACGGCTGCATCGCGGATCGTGCGGCGACGGCGGTCGAGGATCTCCTGGAGCTTGCGCTGCGCCTCCAGGAGCGGCACGGGGTCCGGCGCCGGCGTGCCGGTCTGCGCATTGGCGATGATGGTCTCCAGCTCCTCGGCGCGCGCGGCGCGCTTGCCGAGCTCGCGGCGCGTGCCGCCGAGGCGGACCTTCATCTCGTGGAGCATGGCTGCCAGCGGCTCGCCGAGCGGCGGGCCACCGATGGCGCCGGCGCGTGACACCGCGCCCTCGAGCGCAAGCTCGGATTCGAAGAGCCACGGCCAGACGGTGCGGTCCGCCACGTCGTGGACGCGTTCCGCGGCGTCGGGCGCAAGCACCTTGAGGAGCGTGGCGGCCGCCTCGCGCGTGACGTCGCGCAGCGGGCCCTCGGTGGCGCGCTCGCGCGCCGCGAGACGGTCGAGCATGCGCATGCGATCGTCGATGGTGGCCTGGCTGGCGGTGATTTCCCACGCCGGGCCCCACTGTTCCTCGAGGCGCGCGCGCTCGATGGCGATGTTCGAGAGCTCCACGCGGCGCGCGGCGATGGCGACGGCAATCCGCGTCCACTGCCGGTCGAGCGCGTTCTCCACGCGCAGGCGATCGGTGGCGCTCACCTCCGCGCGATCGATGAGGTCGGTGATGCGCAGTGCGGCCGCCGGATCGGACGCGGGGGCGTCGTCGCGCTCCACCACGCGTGAATACAGCGCAAGCCCGGGGCATAGGGCGGCATCGGCAGAGCGCTGCAGCGCGGCGCGCTTCAGGAAGTCCGAATCCGCCGCGGCCAGCGTGGCGCGCCAGTCGGCGCTCTCCGACAGAAGCGCGGCGAGCTCCGGGCCGGCCATCGGCTGCAGCATGCCCGTGGCGGTGGCGGTCCGGAAGCCGGCGGCCAGGCGCGCACGCACGCTCAGGCGGGCGGCGTTGTACTTGGTGGTGGTGAGCGATTCGTAGCGCTGCACCGACGCGTCCACGGCGTTCTCCGATCCGGCCCCTGCACCGAGCTGCTTGGAGACCGCGCGCAGTTCCTCGGCCGTGAGGGGCGGCGGGACGAGCGTGATCAGGAGGTCCGACTCCGCGGCCGCGCGGGCGGCAGCGCGTGCCTCGCCGTCGGGGTTCGAGCCCTCG
>CAMBSR010000280.1 GCA_945870475.1 Phycisphaera mikurensis NBRC 102666 | reverse complement strand
GTCGATCCGGAGGAAGCCCATGCGCATCGACTCGGCGCGACTCCCGAGCCACGGCGCGCGGCCGCACGTGCGGTCGACGCGGCCGATCGCGGCGCGCACGTCCGCGAGCCCCGGCGCCGCGCGCCCCGACGCCGACGCATGTGCGCGCGCAAGCCACGCCGCGCACGCCACGTTGAGCGCCATCGCCTGGATGCCGTCCACCACCGGCCAGCCGTAGTAGCCGCTGCCCCACGCGCGGCCACCGAGCACGGTGGCGCGCATCCAGCGCACGAACAGTTCCTCGATGGCGGCGAACTCGGCAGACTCGCCGAGCGCTGCGGTACGCGCCACGGCCGCAAAGTCGGCCGACGGCCAGCGATCGCCCATGGCCGGCATGACGCCGCGCCCCTTGGAGAACGAACGGCTGCGCATGTATTGGCCCAGCACGGCACGAACGCGCCCCACGCGCCGCAGTTCGCCGATCTTCGGGTCTTCCAGCCGGAAGAATGCCGCCTGACGAAGCGTGGCGCGCTGCGCCCCCGACGGGGGATCGATGGGATGCAGCGGCAGTTCCTGCGGCAGGGCGCCAACCAACGTGTCCATCAGCTCACGCAGGCGTGGGCCGCGGACCGTGGCGAAGCGCGCCCCCGACAGCTGCTGCCCGAGCCACGCCAGCCCGTCCACCCGCATCGCAAGCGGCAGCGCGGCATTGCGCAGCCAGCGGTCGACGGCCTCCGCCACCATGGCCGCCTCGTCGGGCGTTGCCTCGGTGGATGCATCGAGCAGCGTGCGCACCGGCCCGAGCTCGGGGACGTCGCGCGACATGCGGCGCACCTCGGCCGCATGCGAGACGAGCGAAGCACCCTGGTTCCCCAGCACGCTCGCGCATGCGAAGCTGATGCCGACGCGCGCATCGCGCGCATCCGGGGCCAGCGTGAACGGGAACATCTGGCACGCGAGCGGCTTCGCCTCCAAGCCATGCTCGGCATGGATCCGGCACTTGCCGTCCGCCTGCAGGAACACGCAGCCGCCGTCCGCACGCTGCTTCAGGTAGCGCTGGCCGCGGAACTCCACGGTCACCTCGCCGAGCTCGCGCTCCCACCCCTGCGCGGCGAGCTTCGCCAGGTCCGCCTCGCGGAGCTGCACCGTGAAGTCCCGGCAGCAATCCCCGCAGCCGTGGCAGGAATAGCGCTGCGCACCAAGCGGCAGGACCGTCAGCGGGATGCTCGGGGACGCGGCCACGCGGTCACCACTCGATCCGCTTGTGCGTGATCAGGTACGCCAGCCGGCGCACGGCGCGTCCCCGGTGGCTCACTTCGTTCTTCTCGTCGGGCGGCAGTTCCGCGCTGGAAACGCCGCGATCGGGCAGAAAGAGATGCGGGTCGTACCCGAAGCCATGCCCGCCGCGCGGCTCGTCGGAAATCACGCCCTCGAACTCGCCGCGCGTCTCCACCAGCACCGCGCCGTCCGGCGTGGCAACGCACATGGTGCAGACGAACCGCGCCTGGCGACGGTGCGCCGGCACGCCGCGCATCGACTCCACCAGCTTGGCGTTGTTGCGCGCATCGCGCTCCGCGCGCGAGCCCGCGGTGCCGGCCCAGTACGCGCTGTGCACGCCCGGCGCGCCCTGCAGTGCGTCCACCTCGAGCCCGCTGTCATCGGCCAGCACCGCCTCGCCCAGCGCCGCCGCGTAGTAGCGGGCCTTGATGCGCGCGTTCTCCTCGAACGTGACGCCCGGCTCGTCGGGCTCGGCTGGCACGGGCCGCCCGAGCTCGGGCAGGGCCACCACCGTGAAACCCATGGGCGCAAGCACTGCGCGTATCTCGTCCACCTTGTGCGGGTTGCCGGTCGCGATCACGATGCGCATGCGATGCCTCCTGCGGCTCAGGTCTGCAGTACGCCGGTGCGGAACGGCTGGTCGACGGGGGCCTGGTACGCCACGCGCACGGCCGCCAGGAGCTCCGCGCGCGTCCGCGACGGTTCGATGATCCGGTCCAGCCAGCCGCGGCTCGCGGCGTAACGGATGTCCTGCTGCTCGGAATAGCTCCTGGTGATTGCATCCAGGAGCTGCGCCCGCACCGCATCGTCCACCTTCTCGCCCTTGCGCTCGCGGGCGGCGAGGTCGATCTGCAGGAGCGTGCCGGCCGCCTGCGCGGCACCCATCACGCTGCACTTGGAATTCGGCCAGGCGAGGGTCAGCAGCGGGTCGAACGCACGTCCGCACATGGCGTAGTTGCCGGCGCCGTAGCTGCCGCCGACGATGAGGACGAGCTTCGGCACCACGCAGTTGGCCATGGCGTTCACCATCTTGGCGCCCGCGCGGATGATGCCGCCCTGCTCACTGTCGCGACCCACCATGAACCCGTTGGTGTCATGGACGAAGAGGATGGGCACCTTGCGCTGGTTGCAGTCCATGATGAAGCGCGCGGCCTTGTCGGCGCTGTCGTCGTAGATCACCGCCGGCATGTTGGTGGCCACCGAGGGACCGGCCTTGCCGCCGGCCATCTTCTTCTGCGTCAGCTTCTTCTGGTTGGCCACGATGCCCACCGGGAAACCGCCGATGCGCGCATAGGCGCAGACGAGCGATCGACCGTACTCCGCGCGGTACTCGTCCATGCTGGCGGCATCCACCACGCAGGAGAGGAGCTCGGTCATGTCGTACTGCTGGCCGGGCTCGCCGCGGAAGATGCCGGCCACGTCCGATGCCGCGCGCGCAGGCTCGGCCGCCGCCACGGGCGGCTGCGGCGTCGCCAGCGCCGCGCGGTTCGCCTGCAGCAGGCTGCGCATCCGCAGGATGCACGACGGATCGTCCTTCTCGCGGAAATCGATGGTGCCCGAGATCTGCGCGTGCATCTCGGCGCCGCCGAGGTCCTCGCTCGAGACCTCCTGGCCGATCGCCGCCTTGACGAGCGCGGGGCCGGCGAGGTACAGGCCGCTGCCCTCGGTCATGAGGAGCGTGTCGCACAGCACCGGCAGGTATCCGCCGCCCGCCACGCAGTTGCCCATGATTGCCGCGTACTGCGGGATGCCCATGGCGCTGAACACCGCGTTGTTGCGGAAGATGCGGCCGAAATCGTCGGTGTCGGGGAACACGTCCTCCT
>CAMBSR010000279.1 GCA_945870475.1 Phycisphaera mikurensis NBRC 102666 | reverse complement strand
AGGCCGCTGTCGGTGTCGACGGCGCAGCCGATGTTCACGGGGCCCTTCACCAGGATCTCGTTGTTGGCGTCGTCGGTGATGGCGTTCAGCGTCGGGTGCTTCTTCAGCGCCTTGCAGATGGCCGCCATGATGAAGGGCAGCATGCTCAGCTTCTGGCCGGTGACCTTGCTGTACTCCTTGCGCTTGGCGTCGAGCGCGGTGACGTCCGCCTCGTCGACCACCGTGAAGTGCACGGTGGTGCGCACGCTGCGGTCGAGGCTCTCGGCGATCTTGCGGCGCACGCCGCGGAACGGCACGCGCTGGGTGACGCCCTGCTGGTCGATGTACACGCTGCCGGGCGCGATCGCGGCGGAACGCGGCGCGAAGCCGCCGGCCGCCGGGGCCGCCGTGCCTGCGCCGGCGAAGCCCTCGATGTCCGACGCCGTCACGCGGCCACCACGGCCGCTGCCGGGCACGCGCTGGATGTCCACGCCGAGCTCTCGCGCGATGCGGCGCACCGCGGGCGTGGCGAGGGCCTTGCCGTCACGGGCCACGGTCGCGGCCTCGGGCGCGCGGCGCGCGAAGCGGTCGCTGACGGTGAGCGTGCCGCTCATGGTGCCGACCACGGTGCCCTGGTCCTCGGTGGCGGCGCCTGCGGCGACCTGGCCGGAGAGGCACGCTGCGCCGGAGCCATTGCTCTGGGGCGCGCTGGACGCGATGGGCGCTGCCGCCGCGGGCTTGGCCGCTGCCGCACCTGCCGTGCCGTAACGCACGAGCACTGCACCGACCTTGATGATCTCGCCCGGCTTGCCGCAGATCTCGCTGACGGTGCCGGCCCACGGGGACGGGACCTCCACCAGCGCCTTGTCGGTCTGCATCTCGGCGAGCGTCTGGCTCTCCTTGACGGTCTCGCCGGCCTTCACCTTCCAGCTGATGAGCTCGGCCTCGGCGAGGCCTTCGCCCAGGTCGGGAAGGAGGAAGTGGCTCTTGTCGCTCGGCTGCTTGATTCCGGCCATGGTGGTTCCCTCAGCGGTCGGTCAGTACGCCATCACGTCGTCGATCGCACGGCCGATGCGCGCCGCATCGGGCATGTAGTCGAGTTCCAGCTTGTAGTACGGCATGATCGTGTCGAAGCCCGCCACGCGCTGCACGGGGGCTTCCAGGTGCAGGAAGCAGCGCTCCATGATGCGCGCGCTGATCTCGGCGCCGAAGCCGCAGGTGAGCGGTGCCTCGTGCACCACCACGCAGCGGCCGGTCTTGCTCACGCTCGCCTCCACCGCGTCGATGTCGAACGGGTAGATGGTGCGCAGGTCGATGAGCTCGATGGACTTGCCGCTCTTCTCGATCGCCTGCATGCACTGGACGACGCTCGCGCCCCAGCTCACCACGGTGAGCTCGGTGCCCTCGCACACGGTGCGCGCCTTGCCGATCGGCAGCACGTACTCGTCCTCGGGGACCTCCTCGCGGAAGGCACGGTAGATGCGCTTGGGCTCGAAGTAGATCACCGGGTCCGGGTCGCGGATGGCCGCGATCAGCAGGCCCTTGGCGTCGTACGGCGAGCTCGGCATCACCACCTTCAGGCCGGGGGTGTGGGCGTAGATCGCCTCGGGGGAGTCGCTGTGCAGCTCGGGTGCGTGGATGCCGCCGCCCACGGGCACGCGGATCGTCAGCGGCACCGTGAAGGCATCGCGGGTGCGGGTGCGCATGCGCGCGGCGTGGCTGCAGATCTGGTCGTAGGCCGGCCCGAGGAAGCCCTCGAACTGGATCTCCGGCACCGGGCGCAGGCCGGCCATGGCGAGGCCGATGGCGGTGCCGATGATGCCGCTCTCGGCGAGCGGGGTGTCGACCACGCGCTTCTCGCCGAAGCGCTTCTGCAGCCCCTCGGTGACGCGGAACACGCCGCCGTTGTTGCCGACGTCCTCGCCCAGGAGGAGGACGCGGTCGTCCTTCTCCATCTCCTGGATCAGGGCGAGGTTGATTGCCTGGACCATCGTGAGGTTTGCCATGGTGAAGCCCTAAATTGGGTCCGGGGTATCCCCGCACCTATTTATCTGGTCAGTGGTGCGCGTTCTCGGTGGAGCGGTTCACGTGCGAGGTGTCCGCGAGCTGGCTCGGATCCTGTCCGAGCGAATGGGTCTGCATGGTGTCGCGCTGCTTGGCGAGGTCGGTGGGCAGCTCTGCGTACATGCTGTTGAAGAAGTCCGCGGAATGCGGCGCGGCGATGTTCTCCGCGCGGGCCACGGCCTCGGCGATGAGCTTCTCGGTGCGCTCCACCATGGCGGCTTCCTTCTTGTCGTCCCAGAGCTTCAGCTTCTCCATGTGCTTGCGCACGCGGATCAGGGGGTCCTTGGCCTTCCACGCATCCACCTCGGCCTTGTCGCGGTAGCGGCTGGCGTCGTCGGCGGTGGTGTGGTCACCGAGGCGGTAGGTCACCATCTCGATGAAGTACGGCTTGCCCTCGGTGCGCGCGCGCTCGGCGGCGACCTTCACCGCGTAGACCGTGGCGAATATGTCGTTGCCGTCCACCTGCATGCAGGGCATGCCGTAGGCGATGCCGCGCTGCGCCACGGTGGGCGCGCTGCACTGGATCTTGCCAGGAACGCTGATCGCCCAGAAGTTGTTCTGGCAGACGAACACCACGGGAATGTCGAGGTTTGCCGCGAAGTTGGCGGCCTCGTGGAAGTCGCCCTCGCTGGTGGCGCCGTCGCCGAAGAACGTGCAGGCAATCTGCGTGTCACCGCGGTACTTCGCTGCCCAGGCCAGGCCGGTGGCGTGGAGCATCTGCGTGCCGATCGGCACCGCGATGGGGGTGGCGTGGTGCGGACGGGGCATGGCGTTGCCGCGCTCGTCGCCCATCCAGTGGAGGAGGATCGACTCCATGGGCACGCCGCGCCAGAACAGGCCGCAGTTCTCGCGGTAGCAGGTGACCAGCCAGTCGTTCTTGTTGAGGACGTACGCGGCACCGAGGCTCGTCGCCTCCTGGCCCATGTTCTGCGGGTACGTGCCCATGCGGCCCGAACGCTGCAGGCGGAAGGCGACGCCATCGAGGTGGCGGCACGCGTACATGGCCTCGTAGAGCTTGACGAGGTCGGCGTCGGGGATGAGACCCTTGCCGAGCTT
>CAMBSR010000278.1 GCA_945870475.1 Phycisphaera mikurensis NBRC 102666 | reverse complement strand
ATGGATGTCCACACGGTCGATCCTGCCGCTCAGGCGCACGCGCGATGGCCCGATGAGCGGCGACGGCAACGTTCCCTCGAACGTGTCGAACTGCTGCTCGGCGCGCAGGACGCGCCAGCCCAGCCCGGCCCAGCGCGCCTGCTCGCGTGTGAACCAGCGCAACCGCTCCTCCGCGAGCGCAAACTGCACCTCGTAGGCGCCACGCACGTTCGGCACGAACTTCACCTCGCGGAGCTCGCGGAAAGCCGCCAGCACGTCACGCTCGATGCGCGCGAC
Organism: Phycisphaera mikurensis NBRC 102666; assembly: GCA_945870475.1. Classification (GTDB taxonomy): domain Bacteria; phylum Planctomycetota; class Phycisphaerae; order Phycisphaerales; family SM1A02; genus UBA966. The sequence goes on along the minus strand of CAMBSR010000278.1, from coordinate 2,830 downwards.
GTCGGTCTCGGGCGGGCGCCCGGCTGCCGTCCGCTCGGCGGCTTCCCGGCCCCACACCTCGAGTGCCTCGTGCACCAGCGACCCAAAGCCCATCGGATCGAGTTCGAACGCCGGACCACCGGCATCCTGCAGCTTGAGCCGACGATCGCGCTTCAGGAGGAACAGCGCCGGCGACTGCAGCCAGTCGCGGAAGCTGGTCACGCTCATCGTCGTGATCTGCGGATCCCCGGCCGGCATGGGCCGCGGGCCGAATCGCCCGTTGCGCGGCGCCGACGATGACCAGCGTGTGGCCGAGGCCCGCACCGCCCGCTCATCGACAAGCCGCAGCACGCGCCGCGCGAGCGCGTCACCGCGCAGGCCCAGGAGAAGCCGCGAAGGCTGCATCGGTTCGCCGTCGGCGTTCACCGAGCCCGTCACCAGCCGCAGCGTGTGCTTGCGCCTCAGCAGCCCATGGAGGATCCACGCATCGCGCGCCTGCCGACGCAATGCGCACGGCATGCCCAGCCGCTCGCGGGCGGAATCAGGAAGCCACGGATCGATCACCATCCCCTCCGGGACGGTTCCCTCGTTCATGCCGGTGACCACCAGGTGCGGTGCATCGTCGACGCCGGCCTCGAGCCAGCCCATCAACTCCACGCCATCGTCGCTTCCCTCCGAGGGCAGCGTCTCCCCGGCCATCGACTCGCGGACGAGCCGCAGGCATGCGGCCGCGCGCAGGTGGCCGCCGAGCGCGTCCGGCATGGATTCAAGCTCCTCGATCGCCGCGATCGCGGCACGACCGGCCTCGCGATCGGAATCACCGGCCGGCCGGACCAGCACGTCGAGGAACGCACGAAGTGCGCCGCCCACGCCGGAGGCGCTCTTCGACTTGATCAACTCGAGCAGCAGCCCGTCGATCTTCCTTCGCACATCGTCGATCCCGTGAACAGCCGGATGGGAACCCGCGTCCGGCACCGTCCGTGCGCCGGTTTGTGCGCCGAAGTCAGCCACCTTCTGCAGGGCTGCGCGAACGCCGCGCTGCTCGAGGTACCGCTCGATGTCAGGATGCCGCACCAGCGTGCACAATTCGTCGCAACCATTGGATGCAAGCCACTCCGCGGTGGCCGCGATCAGCATGCCGAGCGAGCCATCGGCCGCACTCCGACCGGGCAGCGCCGTCACGGGCACGCCCCACGTCGGAAGCCGTACCGCCACTTCCGAAGCAACGGCGGGATCGGGCACCGCCACGGAGATGTCTGCCGTCCGCCGCGGCGCAGGGATGGCAGCGATCGCGTCCATCACCGCGGCCGCCTGGTCGGCAGGACCGCCCGCCAGCAGAATCGCATCGTCGGGAACATCGACCGCCACACGCGCCCACGCAGCATGCTCCGGGCAGCCATCGCGGTCGAGCGCGGCCGGGAGCTCATCGCCGATGGCCGCCACCGCCACCGTCACGGCAACGCCCGCGCGATCGAGCGAACGCAGCAGTATCCGCTGCAGCGGCTCCGGATCGGCAAGCAGCACGTACACACGACGCAACGCGCCGACGCGCAATGCGCCTTCATTCACGGCATCACGCGCCTCCGACGCCGGATCGACCACGCCTGCCTCGCGCAGCAATGCCTCACGCGCGACATCCACCGCAACAAGGGCATCCCAGCGCGCAGGATCGGCGTCCGGCATGGTCTCCGCAACATGCGCACGGACCTCGGCGAACCCGAGGCCCGCGCTCGCACAGTCGCGATGCAACGTCGCCAGGCGCGAGGCCACGGCCTCGACCGAGCGCTGCTCCGGCCGCGCACCCGCTTGCGTCTCGGGGAAGAGCGGCGCAACCACCTGCGGATCGCATCGCCCCAGCGCCACCTGCCACGCCGCGCGCACGCCGAGCGCTCCGAGCGAGCGTCCGCGAGGCACCGCAAAGCGCGCCACCAGGCCACCGGGCGTCGTCAGCTGCGGCGCAATGGCCGCGATCCCGCGCTCCTGCGCAAGCGCGGACAGCTGCCGCTCGAACGATCGCCTCGCGCGCGATGCCGGCACCAGCACCAGCGCATCCGACAGGTCGGCGATGCCGCCCTCGACAGGCGTGGCATCGAGCATCAGCTGCGCGAGCGCGCGCATGAGCGAGGGACCATCCGGAAGACGTTCGACGAACCATGGCATGGCGAAGGGAATCATCCCACGGCAGGATGAAGCATGAACTTCACCGCTCAGCCCATGTATTTCACTGCTCAGCCCACGTACTTCACTGCTCAGCCCACGTACTTCACTGCTCAGCCAAGGTCGGGGCACGGCCGGCCGCCGCGCCATCCGACGCGCGCGCCACCAGCTCCGCCAGCACCCGGACCTGCGCATCGCGCACGCGGACATCCGGCGCGCACACGTTCACGTGCGCCAGCTTGCGGCCGGGGCGTGCAGACTTGCCGTATTCGTGGAGCTTCGCACCCGGCACCGCCAGCAGGTCTCCCCGGTCCGGCATGGTGCCGATGATGTTCACCATCCCGCTCGGCCCGCGCAGGTCGGTGGACCCGAGCGGCTCGTCGCAGACGGCGCGCAGGTGGTTCTCGAACTGGCTCGTCACCGCGCCGTCCATGGTCCAGTGCCCGGAGTTGTGGACGCGCGGCGCCATCTCGTTGGCCACCAGCCCCTCGGGCGTCACGAAGAACTCGATCGTCAGCACACCGACATGGCCGAGCGCCTCCATCGCGGACCGGACGGCATGCTCCGCCTCGGCGTGCAGCGCGGGCGCAAGGCCCGGTGCCGGAGCGAGCGTGGTGCGCAGGATCCCGCCGCGATGCTCGTTCATGTTGAGCGCCCACGTACGCACGTCGCCGTCGCGCGAGCGCACCGCAAT
>CAMBSR010000277.1 GCA_945870475.1 Phycisphaera mikurensis NBRC 102666 | reverse complement strand
AGGCGCTCGGCGATGCGCTGCCGGATCTTCGGCATCTTCTCGCGGCGCACGCCGCGCGTGCCGCCCACCACCACGGGAACCTGCGGCGCAGGCGCCACGGGCTTCACCGGGTTGGCGATCGACTGCACCGCCGTGGCCGCGCGCTCGACGTCGGCCATCACGATGCGTCCGGAGGTGCCGCTGCCGGCCACCTTGGCCAGGTCGACGCCCTTGTCGGCCGCCACCTTCTTGGCGAGGGACGATGCCTTCTTGCCGTCGGCCGCCGCAGCCGGAGCCGCCACTGCTGCAGCAGCCGCCTTCGCCGGCGCCGCTGCCACCACCTCGCCGCTCGCCGGCTTGGCCGCAGCCGTGTCGATGGCCGCGATCTGCGCGCCCACCTTCTGCTCGGCGCCGGACTTCACCTTGACGCGCAGCACGCCCGCAGCGGGCGCGCGCACCTCGAGGGTCGCCTTGTCGCTCTCGATGTCGACCAACACCTCGTCGGTCTCCACCCAGTCGCCGTCATTCTTGTGCCACTGTCCGAGGGTCACTTCCGTGATCGACTCGCCTGGGCTCGGCACCACGATGTCCACCATGTCATTCTCCGTGCGCGTTGCGCTGGGGCTGTCCGTTCGAGGTCTTCTTCGTGGCGCCCGCGTCGAGTGCCGACGCGATCACCTTCGCCTGTTCCTTGCCGTGGCGCTTCAGGCTGCCGACGGCCGGGCTGGCCTGCTCGGGCCGTCCGGCGTACGTCGGCGCCGTGCCGAGGGCCTTCATGAACTGCTGGAGCATCGAGCCCCACGCGCCCATGTTCCCCGGCTCTTCCTGCGCCCACGTCACCTCGGCGCCGCGGTACTTGGCGACCTGCGCCTTGACCTCGTCGGCCGGGAAGGGCGTCAGCTGCTCGATGCGCACGATTGCCACCGAGGCGTTGCCGTCCTCCTTGCGCTGCGCGTCGAGCTCGTGGAAGAGCTTGCCGGTGCAGAACACCACGCGCTTCACCTTGGAGGGATCCGGCTTGGCGGGGTCGCCGATCACGGTCTGGAACTGCCCGTGGGCAAGTTCCGCCGCGGGGCTCTGCGCCGCGGGGAGGCGCAGCATGCTCTTGGGCGTCATCACCACGAGCGGCTTGCGGAAGCTGCGCTTCATCTGCCGGCGCAGCACATGGAAGACCTGCGCGGTGGTGGACGGATAGACCACCTGGATGTTGTCCTCGGCGGCCAGCTGCAGGAACCGCTCCATGCGCGCGCTCGAGTGCTCGGGGCCCTGGCCCTCGTAGCCGTGCGGCAGAAGGAGCGTCAGGCTGGACGACCGGAACCACTTCGCCTCGGCAGCCGCCATGAACTGGTCGAAGATCACCTGCGCACCGTTGGCGAAGTCGCCGAACTGCGCCTCCCAGATGACGAGCGCCTTCGGATCCACCAGCGAGTAGCCGTATTCGAAGCCGACGCACGCGCACTCGGTGAGCGGCGAGTTGAAGATCTCGAAGCGGCCCTTCGCACCCTTGAGGTGCTTGATGGCGCACCACTCCTCGCCGGTCTCCTGGTTGAAGAGCGTGGCGTGGCGGTGGCTGAAGGTGCCGCGCTTCACGTCCTGGCCCGTGATGCGCACCATGTCGCCTTCCTCCACCAGCGAGGCGTAGGCAAGAAGCTCGGCGAGCGCCCAGTCCACCGGGCCGTCCGCCTCGAGCGAACGCGACTGCGCGAGCTTGGCCGCCGTCTTGTGCGCCGCGAATCCGTCCGGGATGGAGGCGAGTTGCGCAGCCAGCGACTTGAGCGTGCGCGCGGCGACGCCGGTCTCCACCGGGTCGTCGTTCCACGTGCCCGTCATGCCCTTCCACGCGCCGTTGAACGCATGGTGGCCGGGCTCCACGGGCTTCGCCTTCGCGCGCTGCTGCGCGGCGTCGAGCGACGCGAACAGCGCCTTGGTGCGGGTGTCGAGCGCATCGGCGGGGACGGCGCCCTCGGCCGCCAGCTTCTCGGCATAGCGCGCGGCCACGGGCTTCGCGGCGCGGACGCGCTTGTAGAGGAGCGGCTGCGTGAAGTTCGGCTCGTCGGTCTCGTTGTGGCCGTTCTTGCGCCAGCACCACATGTCGACGAAGGCGTCCTCGCCGAACTCGCGGCGCCACTCGGCGGCCAGGTGCGCGGCCACGAGGCACGCCTCGGGCTCGCCCCCGTTCACGTGGAAGACGGGTGCTTCCACCACGCGCGCGACGTTGGTGCAGTAGTTGCCGCAGTAGGAATCGCGGCTGTCGGTGGTGAAGCCCACTTGGTTGTTGATGACCACGTGCACGGTGCCGCCGACGTCGTAGCCGTCGAGGCCCACCATGTTGAGGGTCTCGGCCACCACGCCCTGTCCGGGCAGTGCGGCGTCGCCGTGGATGAGGAGCGGCAGCACCTTGGCGCGGCCCTCGAGGAGCGTGCGCGCGACGCGCTCCTGGCGCGCGCGGGCGCGGCCGGTGGCCACGGCCGCGACGAACTCCAGGTGGCTCGGGTTGGCGCAGAGCGAGACGCGCACCGTGGCGCCCTCGGCGGTCTGGTACGGGCCCGTGAAGCCCTGGTGGTACTTCACGTCGCCGCCGCCCTGCTCGAAGTGCGCGGTCCACGCCTCCTCGAACTCGGTGAAGATCATCTCCGCGGGCTTGCCTGCCACGTTGTGCAGCACGTTGAGGCGGCCGCGGTGGGCCATGCCCAGCACGCATTCCTCCGCGCCGTGGCGCGCCGCGTTGCCGAGCACCTCGTCGAGCACCACGAGCAGCGATTCGCCTCCCTCGAGGCCGAAGCGCTTCTTGCCGATGAACCGCGTCGCTAGGAAGTTCTCGAAGCCGTCGGCGGCGACGAGCTTGCCGAGCATGCGGTCCTTCGCGGCGGCGTCCGGGCCGGCGGCAAGCGCCGCGGCCTCCACGCGCTCGGCGATCCACGCACGGCGGCGCGGGCACGAGATATAGCCGAACTCCGCACCGATCGAGCCGCAGTACGCCTTCTGCAGGAAGGCCACGATCTCGGCGAGCGTGGCGCGTGCGCCGATGGGCAGCGAGCCGGTGCTGAAGGTCTTGGGAAGGTCGCTGCCCGTGAGGCCGAATTCCGAGAGCGCGAGCTCCTGCGGCATCGGGCGCACGGTGCCCAGCGGG
>CAMBSR010000276.1 GCA_945870475.1 Phycisphaera mikurensis NBRC 102666 | reverse complement strand
CCCTGGCCGAGCGCGTCGATCTGCTCGTCCACCATGTCGAAGGTGAACTGCGGCTTGCCCTGCGTGTTGTGTCCCTTGGTGCCCACGGCCAGGTAGCCGGTGGCGATGAGCTGTTCCGCACGCTGCTGGTCATTGGCCGCGGGCAGGAGGTCGCCGGCCAGCTGCTCGCGCAGGAAGCGGTCGTAGGGCTTGTCGGCGTTGAACGCCGCGATCACGTAGTCACGGTAGCGCCACGCGTGCGGGTAGAGGATGTTCGATTCCTTGCCGCTCGACTCCGCATAGCGCGCCACGTCCAGCCAGTGCCGGCCCCAACGCTCGCCGAAGCGCGGCGAGGCAAGCAGCTGGTCGACCAGGTGCTCGTATGCGTCCTCGGAGCGGTCGCGTTCGAAGGCCTCGATCTCCTCTGGCGTGGGCGGCAGTCCGGTGAGATCGAAGCTGAGGCGGCGAATCAGCGTGCGGCGGTCGGCGTCGGGCGCGGGTGCAAGCCCCGCGAGTTCCACGCGCGAGAGGATGAACTGGTCCACCGGCGTCTGCACCCACGCGCCGTTCGTCACGAGCGGCGGTGCGGTCTTGCGCGGTGCCTTGTAGCTCCAGAACTCACGGCCCTTGGCGATGTCCAGGTTGGCACGCGGAGAGGCCGCGGGCGCCGGGCCCTGCATGCCGCCCGCGGGGGGCGCCGTGGGCGAAAGCGCGTCGGGGTGCGGTGCGCCCATCGCCACCCACTGCTCGAGCGCCTTGATGGCCTCGGCGGGGAGCTTCGCCTTGGGCGGCATCTCCAGGTCCTTGTCGGTGTAGCGCACTGCGGTGATCAGCAGGCTGTGGTTCGTGTCACCCGGAACGATCGATGGCCCCGTGTCGCCGCCGGCGAGGATGGCGGCCAGCGAGTCGAGCTTCAGGCCACCCTTCAGCTTGGTGGCACCCTCGGAGTGGCACTTGTAGCAGTGGTCCACGAGTACCGGCCGCACGCTCTTCTCGAAGAACTCGATCTGCGCCGGCGTGGGCGGCGCGGCCGCGGCGCCCACGGTGGCGGGGGCGACGAGGAGCGGGATGAGGATGACCGACGGGGTCCGCATGACGGATGGACGCGCAATACTCCGCAAGTGTTACGTCCCAACTGCGTGAATTCCATGAAATACCGCCCCAGATCAACCGAGATCACGTCGTCAACGGTGGATTCAGGCGTGCAGGATCGTCGTTCCGGGCCCGGTGGGCTCCCGGGCGGGGCGCCACGCGGCCACCGCCGCCAGGAGGGCTCGGCGGTCCGCCGGCTTGGCCAGGTAGTCGCTGAAGCCACCGGCGAGGCAGCGGGCACGGACCTCGTCGCCGGCGTGCGCCGTCAGGGCGATCACCGGGATCTGCGAGCCGCCGGCGCGGATGGCGCGCACGGCCTGCATGCCGTCCATGATCGGCATGTCCATGTCCATCAGGACCACGTCGAAGGGATCCTCGAAAACCCCGGCTTCTGCCGCGCGGAGGAAGGCGAGCGCGTGGCGCCCGTCACAGGCCACCGTCACCGAGGCCCCGGCGCGCTCCAGGAAGTGCCGGCAGAGCCGGGCGCTGTCCGGGCCGTCTTCGGCAAGGAGGACCTGGACCCCCTCAAGCGGCAGTCTCGCCGGTTCCCCGACCGCACCCACGTGGGGCTGCGACGGCCATGCGGTCATCAGCTCCTCGGCGGGGGTGGCCGTGCGGGGCAGCGTGAGCGTGAACGTCGTGCCGGCGCCCGGGACGCTCTGTGCCACGAGGTCACCCCCGAGCATGTGCGCCAGCTGCCGCGACAGCGCCAGCCCCAGGCCGCTGCCGTTGACGGTATCCGCGGTGGAGGTCTGCGAGAACCGGCGGAAGAGGAGCGCCATCTCCTGATCGTTCATCCCCGGGCCCGTGTCGCGCACCGAGACCAGCCAACGGCTGCCGGAGACTGAGAGCTCCACGGTGACCGAGCCGTGCTCCGTGAACTTCACCGCGTTGCCGATCAGGTTGAGGAGGATCTGCCGCACGCGGAGCGGGTCAGAGATGGTGGTGGCCGGGCCCTCGGCACCCGGCTCGAAACGGAGCGCAATGCCCTTGGCAGCCGCGCGCGCCGCGAGGAACTGCACGGCGTCGCGCGCAATCGCGCGGAGGTCGATCGGCGAGCGCGAGATCGACATCTCGCCGGCCTCCACGCGCGCCGCGTCGATGATGTCGTTCACCACGCCCAGGATGTGCTGGCCGTTGCGGGCGATGACCTCGCCCGCTGAACTGCCCAGGTCGCTGATGCGTCCCATGGCCGCGTCCTCGCGCATGATCTCGGCGTAGCCGAGGATGGCGGTCATGGGGGTGCGGATCTCGTGGCTGACGTTGGCGATGAACTCGCTCTTGGCGCGGCTGGTGCGGATGGCTTCCTCACGGGCGGCCAGGATCGAAGCCTGCTCTGCCAATCTCCCCGTGGCCCAGCAGCAGGTGGCGAAGGCAGCAACGAGGCTTCCCGCTGCGGCGATGGCGGTACCGATGCCGGTGACGAAGTCGATGGCATGCATGTGCCCGAGGTAGGTGGCGGCATCCATGTCCACGCCAACGTAGCACTCGACCGTGCCGTCCGCGGCCAGGACCGGCGCGTAGCCGCTCACGAACGAGCCCCAGTGGTCGGAATACACCTCGCCGGAGGCCGTGGCCGCCTTGCGCTCCATGGCCGCGAGCATGGCGGGATCGGTGGGCGTGTAGGGTGTGCCGGGGGGCGTGTGGTCGTCGGGGCGTGATTCCGGCGCGGGTTCCGTGGTCGGGTCGATCACGAACTCGACCCCATCGGCGGTCTGACGGAACGTGTAGACGTAACGGATGTCGGGCAGCGTGCGCTGCAGCTCCTCGAGCGGGGCAAGGGCCTGCTGGTACGCCGGGCTTCCCTCGTCGGCGGCGGTGTGGATGTGCGCGTGCACGTCCGCGGGCACGCTGCGTGCGGCGGCGATGGCCACGCACTGGAGCGAGCGGCGGACGGCGGATCGGATGTCGTCGCTGGCGAAGTTGTGCACCGCCAGCATCCCGAGGGCCGCGAACGTGAACAGCACGGTTCCGAGGGTTGCACCCAGGACACGCGGGCGCCGCAGGGCAATGGTTGCGAGCTGCCGGATGAATGCGAGGGTGCCGCGCGCGGGCGCCAATGGGCCGCCATCGGTCCGGCGCTCGGCCGCAGAAATGCGGGTCAGTTCGGGCTCAGCAT
>CAMBSR010000275.1 GCA_945870475.1 Phycisphaera mikurensis NBRC 102666 | reverse complement strand
CCCGATCACCGTCTCCCGCCTGCTAGCCCTCGCTTACCTCGCATCCAACTCTGAAGGACCCTCGCCCATGAAGACCGCTTCAGTCATCGTCACCGCCATCTCCGCCGCAGCAGCAGTTTCCGCCGCTGCCAACGCGGCCTTGGTCGCCGGTTGGTCCATGCCCACCGCCGTCGCGGCTGCGACGACCGGTTCCAACTACACGTATGGAGCCGCCGATCAAGGCGCGCAGACCACCGGCAGCTCGTTGACCGGCTACCACGCGTTGGCCGCCACCACTTGGTCGTCGCCCGCGGGCAATGGATCCACTTACTCGCTCAGCTCTAACACGTGGAGCGTCGGCGATTACTACCAGGTGACGGTCGACACCCGTGGTTACGGCGACATCTCAATCTCCTGGGACCAGACCCGCAGCGGCACCGGTCCTTCCGTGTTCGATCTCAAGATGAGCGTTGATGGCGGTGCAAATTTCACGACGGTGAACGCGGGATATTCCGTCGTACAGGCCGGCGGTGCCGGTACCGGGACGAGTTCGTGGAGTTCCCTGACCGGTCAGACCGGATTCACTACCACCACCATCGCCGGCTCAGCCGCCGCTCAGAAGGCGTCGGTCATCTTCCGCTTCGTGAACACCTCCACCACCGCTGGCAGCGGTGGCACGAATCGAATCGACAACATCCTGGTCACCGGCAATGCCGTCCCCGCCCCCGGCGCCATCGCGCTCCTCGGCGTCGCTGGCCTCGTCGGCGCCCGCCGTCGCCGCTGAGCCTCGGCTCCGCTCTCCTTCGTCTCACTCTCCGCCGCGCGCCCCGTTCAGAGGCGCGCGGCGGTGTTTCCGGCTGCAGTCTGCGTAAATCGCTCGCTGGCCTCTGCTTGAGCGCCTTCTCTGGCACACGAACCCTTTCTTAACATTTGTTCGAGCGGGGACGTTGATGGGTAGATCCCTTGGATCGCGTTTGGTGGGGAGAGCGGAGTTGTTCCGCTCGTCCCGAGATTTCCTCCGAAGCAGGGCCGGCTGTGGATCCCGCTTCCCTCCTCTCTGAAATGGATCTTCCCGCATGAGACTCTCAATCGTCCTTCCCGCCCTGACCCTGTCGACCGCCGCGTTGTCGTCCAGCGCACTCGCCGGCGTCTTCGGCGTGGGCAACCTCCTCGTCTCCCGTATTGGCGACGGCACCACCGCCCTGACCAGTTCCGCCGCCGCAGTGGCAATCAACGAATACACGACCGCAGCCAGCCAAAGCAGCGCGGTTCAGACCATCGCCTTCGCAACGAGCGGCGCGAATCAGTTCACCGACTCTGGCACCGCGACCAGCAACGGCTACCTGAACACCTACAACGGGTACGTGGCGATCCCGGGCTACAACGTCGCCACCGGCACCGCGAGTGTCACCAGCAGCAACAACAAGGCCGTCCAGGTGCTCGACAGCACCGGCAGCGTCGTCAATCGGGCGGTCTTCCCGACGGGTGGCGCAACCGGCACTCCGCCGTCGCCGTTCTCCGGCAACAACTTCCGCAGCGCGATCGCCACCAGCGCAACCAACTTCTACGCGACCGGCACCGCCTCCGGCACGCCAAACACCGGCGGCACGTGGTACAGCAACAGCACCACCTACACGCAGGTGAGCAGCACCGCTACCAACCTGCGCAACGTGGGCATCTTCGGCGGGCAGCTCTATGCCTCGGCGGCCTCGGGCGCCAATCTCGGCGTCGTTGCTGTCGGTTCCGGCCTCTCCACGAGCGCGGGTCAGACGTCCACCCTGATCATCAACGCCGGCCCCGGCGCCAGCACCTACGGCTTCGTGATGTTCGATACGAACACGGACGGTTCCATGGATCTGGCGTACCTGGCGGATGACCGCACCACCACCGGCGGCGGACTCCAGAAGTGGATGCTCGTCAGCGGCACCTGGACGCAGTCCTGGGCTCGCTTGGTGAACGGCGCCGGCTCGCTTTCCGCCACGTCAGGCACTGGCTTCGCGGGTATTCGTGGCCTGACCGGGACCTGGGATGCCGTGAACGGCGCCCAGCTGTACGCAACCACCACGGAAGTTAGCAGCAACCGCCTGATCTCCATCCTGGACAACGGCTCCGTGCCGACCACCGCCACCAACCTGGCGTCGGCCGGCACCAACTACGTATTCCGCGGCGTGGCGTTCACGCCGGCTGCCGTCCCCGCCCCCGGCGCCCTCGCGCTCCTCGGCGTGGCTGGCCTGATCGGCGCCCGCCGTCGCCGCTGAGCCTCGGCTCCGCTCTCCTTCGTCTCGCTTCCCGCCGCGCGCCCCGTTCAGAGGCGCGCGGCGGTGTTTTTCGTCCACCTATGATCCTCGACCCGGCGCCTGGCGCTGGGGTTCCCCATGCTCCTCGTCGCCACCGATCTCTCCAAGTCCCACGGCCTGCGCGAACTCTTCCACGGCGTGTGCCTGAGCGTCGCCGATGGCGACCGCGTGGGCTTCATCGGCCCGAACGGCGCGGGCAAGTCCACGCTCCTGCGCATGCTGGCCGGCGCCGAGGAACCCGACGAAGGCTCGGTCCGCACCCAGCGCAGCGCGGTGATCGTCTACGTGCCGCAGCGCGACGACTTCCCGGCCGGCCTCACGCCGCGCACCGCGGCCACCGCCGCCGCCATGAAGGCTGCGTCCGTGCACGGCGACCACCACGAGGCCGAGGTGCTCGGCGGCATGATCCTCGGCAAGCTCGGCTTCCCGGAAGCGCGCATGGATGAACCCGTGGAGCGCCTCTCCGGCGGCTGGAAGAAGCGCCTCTCCATCGCCTGCGGCCTGTGCGAGGCGGGCGGCGCGCCGGACCTCCTGCTCCTTGACGAGCCCACCAACCACCTCGACGTGGAAGGCATCCGCTGGCTCGAGCAGTTCCTCACCCGCAGCTCCAACGACATCCGCGCCGGCGCCTGCGTCTTCGTCACGCACGACCGCGCCTTCCTCGATCGCGTGGCCACGCGCGTGGTGGAACTGAGCCGCGCGTACCCGCAGGGCACGCTCACCGTGGAAGGGAACTACACCGAGTTCCTGCGCCGCCGCGACGAGTTCCTGGAGGCGCAGGCCAAGAGCGAGGCAACGCTCGCCAACGAGGTGCGCGTGGACGACGCGTGGCTCGCGCGCGGCGCCAAGGCGCGACGCACCAAGGCCAAGGGCCGCATCGAGGACAGCGCCGACCGCCGCGAGGAGCTCAAGGACCTGGCCGA
>CAMBSR010000274.1 GCA_945870475.1 Phycisphaera mikurensis NBRC 102666 | reverse complement strand
GATCGCGCTCGACCCGCAGCGCGTGCGCGCGGTGACGCACCTCGACGTGGATGCGGCGGGGATCGATCGTGCGCTGCGTGTGCTGGCCGACGTGGTGCGCGGGGGCTGACGGCGTTCGCGCCTCAGAGCGTGCCGCGCGCGGGCACCTGATTGAGCAGGCGGATCCAGGCGAGGCGTTCGATGAGCCAGCGGCCGTCGGGTTGCTGCTTCACCGAGATCCACCAGCGCGTCGGCACCGCACCGTAGCTCGAGACAGTGGCAGTGCGGCAGCCGAGGAGGACGAGTCCCTCGCCTTCCTCCGTGGTGGCGATGCCGAGCTCGGTGATGGTGTTCGACTCGATGCGGTTGCGGCCGCGCAGTCCTTCGGCGGCGGACATGAGTCGGTTGAAGTCGTCGCCCGGGCTCTCGGGGCTGCCGTAGTGCATCGATGCATCCGGCGCGAAGCAGTTGCGGAGTGCGTCCATGTCGCCGGCCTCCGCGGCGGCAACGAGCGCGCGCACGGTCTCGGCGGCGTGTTCGCCTGGCGAGGTTCGCATGGCGGCGAGCGCCAGGGTGCCGGCGGCCGCCAGGAGCAGGCCGACCGCCAGGAGGATGGGCTTCACGCGGTCGTTCCGCGCGCCCCACCAGGCGAGCACCGCGGCCACCACGAGCAGCGGGAACGCGAGCGTCCACGGGCTTTCGGCGAAGAGCCGGGTGAAGAGTGGAGATGCCGGGAGTTCGATGTCCATGCGGGGGGCGCGAGAACGGTGCGGTTGCGGCGCAAGGGTACGCCTCGCGCGGGGGTGCGCGCGCTCGTAGCCTAGGACGCATGTCGAGCCTTCCCTCCACCCCGGCGCTTGCCGGCGTTGCCGAGCTCTCGGGCGCCTGCTCGCAGGTGCTGGGGATCCTGGCGGCGGAGGGGCCGTCGCTCGAGCTTGCGCTCGGTGCGCTGGCGGATCCGGAACCGCGCGGGCAATACGTGCTGGCGTGCACGGCGGGCGCGCTTCGGCCGCTCGTCGGTGCGGGCATAGCGCCCGATGCCGTGGTGCTTGGCGTGGAGGAACCGGACCTGGAGGCGATCCTCGGGCAGTTGCCCGCGAAGCTCCTCTCCGGAACCACGCTCGTGGTTCCGGCGGTGCTGCAGGGCCCCGCGATGCGATGGTGGCAGGGGCCGATCCGCCTGACCGGCGAAGGTGGCGGCGACTCCGCGGAATTCGGATCGCTTGGCGCCGGGCGTGCAGAGGAACGCGCGCATCGGTTGCTCCGGCACATTGGCTGCGATCCGGTGGCGCTCGTGGGCGTCGACCCGCTTGGCGTGGACGGCGTATGGCATGCGCGCGGATCCGCGCTTGATTCCGTGTGGAGCGCGCAGCTCAACCCGTTCCTGACGCTCGCGACCTTGGAATGGCGCCTGGGAATGCAGCGCCGCGAATTCCACGACGCGGCCATGCGCCGCGTGCGCGCGTTCGTGAGCGCGGATCGCGAGGCCGGGCTGCGCGTCATCGATGCCGGCGCGGGCGTGGTGGCCGAAGCGGTGGAAATGCCCATCGGCGAAGTGCTCCGGCGCCACGCGGTGATTCGCAAGCCGCTCCCGCTTCCGCGCCGCGCGCACCTTCCGCGCGTGGAGGTGGAGATGCCGGCGCCGCGCCGCTCGCGCGGGATCGTGGCGGTGGTGGTGGCCGACTCGGAGCACGGAGGAACCGGCGTCAACCGTCACCTCGACAGCGAATTCGGCGGGCGCCCCGTGCTCACACGTACCGTCGAGCGCGTGGCGAGCGCATCGTGCGTGGAACGCGTGATCGTGATCACCGATGCGCCCGCGGCGATGGCGCCGTTGGTGGCCGCCGCGCAGGCGCGCGTTCCGGTGGAGATCGAGGGCTGCAGCGGTGCGCTGCGCGGACCGGAATCGGCCGCGATCGCCGCCAGCCGCATGTGGTGCGATTCCATGTGGGGCGGCGGCATCGGCGGCACCACGGTGTTCGACGAGATGCTCGCGCCGCGCGCCATCGCGGAATGCCTGGAGGCGCGCCGCCTGGACGGCGCGGTGATCGTGGGCGCCGACTGGCCGCTGGTGCTGGTGGACGGCCACGCCGGCATCGAGGACGTGGCCGCGCGTTTCGACGCGGTCGGACGCCGCGGCGTGGTTTTCGGCGATGCTCCGCCCGGGCTGTCGCCGTGTGCGGCGGGCGTGGAAGCACTGCGATTCCTCGCGGAGCGCGGGGCCGGCGCCACCGTCGGCGCCATGGCGGGCCTACGCGCCAAGTGGAACTACGACCTGCGCAGCGCGCCGCGCTGGGTGGTGCATGCGCCGTTCGCGGCGCGCATCGCCACGGTGCGCGCCATCTTCGACTCGCCGCGCGCCAAGCTCCGCATGCGGCGCGGCCTGGAGCCCATCCTGCCGGAGCACGGAGGCGCGCTGCCCGACTGGAAGGAGATCGTGCCGGCGCTCGAGCGCCAGTACGCGGCGCTGCCGACGTTCGCGCCGCAGCACATCCTGGTGGAGCTCTGCACCGGCCGCTTCGCCAACGGCAGCGCCAGCCCGCATCGCTACGGCACCATCCAGCGCGCGCCCATGACGCGTGCGTTGATGGAGCGCGTGCTCGACCAACTTGGCGACGCGCGCGACGTGGCGCTCACATTCTCGGGCCTCGGCGATCCGATGCGCCATCCCGAGCTGCCGTCCTTCATCCGCATGGCGAAGCAGGCCGGCGTGCGCGCGGTGCACGTGCGCACGGAACTGCTGGCACCTGCCGGCGCCATCGAGGCGATGGTGGAAGCCGGCGTGGACGCCGTCAGCGTGGAGCTGCACGCCGCGTGCGCGCACACCTACCGCGACACCATGGGCTTCGACCGCTACGAGGATGCGCTCGCCAACGTGCGGCGCCTCCTCGAACTGCGCCGCGCCGCCGGCGGTGCGGACGTGGACCTCTTCGGCCTGCCGTTCGTGGTGCCGCGCATGCAGCGCCGTGCCTCCACGGTGGCGGATCTTGCCGCGTTTTGGCAGGAATGGGGCCGGTTGGGCACCGCGGTCATGGAGGCCCCGCCGACCGCGTACGTGGGCGATGAGGTACAGCTGGCCACGGACCGGCTTGCCGATGCCTCGAACCCGCTCCGCAGCCAGCGGCGCGAACTGTGGCGCCGCATGAAGGTGCTTTCCGACGGGCTGGTGCCCGCCGCCGAGTGCGACCTGCACGGGATCACCGCGGTGGCCAGCGTGCAGCGC
>CAMBSR010000273.1 GCA_945870475.1 Phycisphaera mikurensis NBRC 102666 | reverse complement strand
AAGCCACCCGGCGCGAGCACACGCAGTACGCCGCCGGAACCTGAACCACCATTCCAGCCAGGAGAAGCACCCATGCGCCGCGAATACGACTTCACGAAGGCCAAGCCCAACCCCTACGCCCGCAAGCTGAAGAAGCCGGTGACCATCCGCCTCGATGAGTCCACCGTGCGCTACTTCAAGAAGCTCGCCGAGGAGCTCGAGCTCCCGTACCAGAGCCTCATCAACCTGTACCTGCGTGACTGCGCCACATCCGGCCGCACGCTTGCGATGAAGTGGACGCCGAAGAGCGGCCGAGTGGCGTAACCATCACTCGCTCGCTCCTGAGTCGGCCCAGCTCACTCCCACGTGCTGCCGATGTTCGGGCTCTTGCGCCCGGCCGGCTTTGACTTCGCGGCCTTCGCGCCCTTGGACTTGGTGCCCTTCGCCTTGCCGCCCTTCGCCTTCGCACCCGTGCGGTGCGCGCCGTCGGCGTGGTGCTGCTCGAGCGACACCGGGAAGTGCTCGCCCTCCCAGCTCCTGGGGTAGGCCAGGTCGTCGAACTCCATGGCGGCCTTGGTGGGGAACATCGGGCGGAAGGTGTCGCACATCACGGCAAGCTCCGTGGTCTCCTTGGCGCCCAGCGACTTCTCCACCGTGCCCGGGTGCGGGCCGTGCGGGATGCCCTGCGGGTGCACCGTGATGGAGCACTGCTCGATGCCCTTGCGCGCCTTGTAGTTGCCCTCCACGTAGTAGAGGATCTCGTCGCTGTCCAGGTTCGAGTGGTTGTACGGCACCGGGATGGCGTCCGGATGGAAGTCCAGGAGCCGCGGGCAGAAGCTGCAGATGACGAAGTTGTGGCCCTCGAACGTCTGGTGGATCGGCGGCGGCATGTGCAGCTTACCGACGATGGGGCTGAAGTCGTCGATGTTGAAGCAGTACGGGTAGTAGCAGCCGTCCCAGCCCACCACGTCGAGCGGGTGGTACGTGTAGGTGTAGCTGTGCACCAGGTCGCGGGCCTTGATGCGGACCTCGTACTCGCCCTTCTTGTCGTAGGTGAGCGGGAGCTCCGGCATGCGCAGGTCGCGCTCGCAGTAGGGCGAGTGCTCGAGGAACTGGCTGGTCTGCTTGCTGACGTAGCGCGGCGGCGGCCCGATGTGGCTGCCGTTGGCCGTCTCGAACACCACGAAGCGCGGCTCCTGCTCGCCGTCCTTCGTCTTGTCGAAGGTCATCCTGTAGGTGATGCCCTTGGGGATCACGATGTAGTCCTTGGGCCCGAACTTGAGCGTGCCGAAGGTGGTCTGCACCGTGCCCGAGCCGAAGTGGACGAAGATGCACTCGTCGCCCATGGCGTTCTTGAAGAAGTAGTCCATCTTCTCGTCGGGGACGCACATGGACATCTCCACGTCCGAGTTGCCGAAGAGCACCACGCGGCCGGTGATGGGGTCGCCCTTGGCCGGCATCGCGCCGAGCTTCAGGTGGCGCATGCGCATCACGTCGGACTCGATGTACTCGGGCTTGGTGCCGTAGAGCGTCTTCCAACCGATCACCTGCGTGGGCGGGTTGATGTGGTAGAGCGTGGACGTGGGGCCCACGAAGCCCTCGGTGCCGAAGACTTCCTCGCTGTAGAGCGCGCCGTCCGGGCGGCGGAACTGCACGTGGCGCTTCTTGGGGATCTGGCCGAGCTTCGTGTAGTAGGGCATGGCTGCGGGTAGTGTACGAACGGCCCCCCCCGCGGGGCCTCCCTCCAATGGCCGACCAATCATCCGAAATTCCAGCGTCCCAAGCCTCCGGTTCTGCCCCTGTTGTCGTGGCGGAGCGGGCGGAGTGGCGCGTCGTCTCCAAGCCCGCGGGCTGGCACTGCGTGGCCCGCGCGGGCGCCGCGTCCGAGGAAGGCGGCGAGTCCGCGCCGACCGTCGAGGAGTGGCTGCGCACCGCCTATCCGGAGCAGGCGGCGATCCCGGAGGCGGGCATCGCACACCGGCTCGACCTGGGCACCTCGGGCTGCCTGGTGGTGGCGCGCAACCTCGCCGCGTACGAGCGCCTGCGCGCAAGCGTTGGCAGTGCGCAGGGCACCAAGAAGACGTACCTCGCGCTGGTGGCGCCCGGCATGATGGAGACCGGGAGCTTCCGGCTCTACTTCGTCAGCCGCCACAAGGGTTCGCGCAAGGTCACCGTGCGCCGCGAGGGCGACGCGCCGGAGTGCGGCCGATGCCGATGGCAGGTGATCAAGAAGCTCGCTGACGGCGCGCACGACCTGGTGGAGGTGGAGCTTGTTGGCCGCGGCCGGCGGCACCAGATCCGCGCGGGGCTCGCGTACCTGGGACACCCGCTCGTGGGCGATGCGCTCTACGGCGGATCCGCGGACGCGCAGTACCCCACCCTGCACGCCTGGCGCGTGGAGCTCGACGGCGAGACGGTGGAATGCCCGCCGCCTGCGCAGTACGGCGCGTGATTCTGCGGGCGCGCGGTTCGCGCGCTTAGTTTCCCCAGCGCGCGGCTTCTTCGCGGACCCGCGGCTTGCTCAGGAACACCAGCAGGATCACTGGGTAAACGAGGCCGATCACGGAACCTGCGACGGCGGAGCCGATCTGCAGTGTACTCGGCTCGGTGTTCGTGGCGGCCTCGCGCTCGGCTTCGGTCACCGGGAGCTTCTTCGATTCCTTGAAGTCGTTGGACGCCGCCGCGAGGTCTGCGGTCCACTTGGCCGACGGGCCCATGATCCACAACCCGGCGAGGAGCAACGGAAGGGCCAACGCCAGTCGAACCTGCGCGTAGGTCTTGAGGCGCCGGATGCCGCTCTCACGGCGTCGGAGCAGGGCGATGCCGCCCGTGAGGAGCATCGCACCCAGCACCAGCGTCAGGATGGCATCGACGCCGGTGACGATCACCATCGGGCCGGGCGTTGGAGGGGCTTCGATTCCTGTCATCTTCAATAGCCACGGCGTCAAGAAGATGCCGCCAACTCCCAGGCAGCTTCCGAGCAGCATGAGTGCACCGAAGCCGGTCGAGATGCCGCCGATCCAGTTCGGCCAGGCGGACTCTTCCACGTAGCCCGAGTCCTGTCCGCTCGGTCCGGTAGGCGGGGTGTTCTGCCAGTCGTTGGGGGCGCCGCTCGTCATGGCGGCGGAGGCTAGCGTCCGCTCGGGAACGGCGGCAAGGCCGGCGCGTCCGGCATGGTGACGCGGAAGCGGATTCGATG
The DNA here is from genome assembly GCA_945870475.1 of Phycisphaera mikurensis NBRC 102666. Taxonomy (GTDB): domain Bacteria; phylum Planctomycetota; class Phycisphaerae; order Phycisphaerales; family SM1A02; genus UBA966. The sequence goes on along the minus strand of CAMBSR010000273.1, from coordinate 45 downwards.
CGGACGGCCGGGATAGGCGGGGTCCGTGACCGTGATGTCGGCCTG
>CAMBSR010000272.1 GCA_945870475.1 Phycisphaera mikurensis NBRC 102666 | reverse complement strand
CCAGCACGTGCGCCGGGCCGTTGGCCGTGCCCGCGCGGTAGCTGGTGGTGGTGTCGAACGGCACCGGGATCACCACGATGCGCGCATCCTCGGGCCGCGTGTCCAGGCCGAAGAGGCCGTCGCCGGTGGTAGCGGCATCGGGGTCGAAGCCGGCGGGGACGATGGCGGGCTTGGTGTTCTTCGCGGGCTTGGCGTTCTTGGCGTTCTTGGCAGTGGGCATGGGGCGGGCAGGATAAGGCACGCCCGCAGGGCCAGCACTACTTCTGCGGCGCAGTCTGCGGCGCAGCGGGGGTCACGGATGACTCCGCACGCTTCAGGACCAGTTCGAGCTGGTCCGGGCGAAAGGCAAGCGCGCCCACGAACGGGCGGGCGTTCACCAGCATCACCACCAGGCAGACGGTGATGGAGACGGTCACGATGCCAAGCGCGAGCAGGCGGGCGCGCGCCGAATCCGCATGCAGCAGGCCGAACGAGAAGATGGCGAGCACACCAAGGAAGATGAGCACCGTCCAGCGAGTGGTCGACATGCTGGCGAGCCCGGTGTTGATGCGGAGGTCGCGCGCTTCCTCGGCGCGGTGGAGGGCACCGATCATGTCGGCGTCGCCGGATCCGCGCACCAGGGCGCGCAGCCGGTCCAGTTCGTCGGGGCGCGCGCTGCTGGCGGTCCAGTTCGCAAGCTCCGGCCATTCCACGGTGATGAGGTTTGTTGCGTAGTTGGCCACGGCCAGGCGCAGCGCGTTCGCCCCGGAGGCCGAGGCAAGCCCGTCGGCATCGTCCAGCACGGACGTCAGCGCGGTGGCCTCGTCGATGATCGCCTTCCCCACGCACTCATGGCGTTCCAAGATCCAGACGGCGTTGAAGGAAACGAACAGGCCGAGCGTCAGCGCCACCAGCGACGGAACCTCGGAATGGATGGCGCCGAAGCGCTGCCCATCGCGCCCGCAGAGGCGCGGGATCACCAACAGGTGGACCAGCAGGGCGATGGCTGTCCAGAAGCCGAGCACCAACGCGCCGATCGCCGTCACCGGGAGCGGGAGCACATGGTCGTTGAAGAAATGCAGCGCGGGCCTGGCCTGACGATACCGGGGGAGTACGCAAGTAATCCCGCCTGCCGCACCCACGTGCCGCACCGCGAAGAGGGCCGGCCCATGGGCCCCAACGACGCAGATACAGCGATGAACCGCACGCGAAGGCCTCGACTACGCAGCAGAGTTCGGCGCCACGCATCGATGCTGCGTTGTTGAGATTCGAGCAAGAAAATGATCGGCCTTGGAAAATTGCGCAACGAACGCGTGGGGCACTGCTTCCACGCCCCAACCTCGCTATCGTTTCCAACTTCCGGGTCCCAACCATGAGTGACCAGACCATTCAATCGCATGCGCCACGCGACGCGGTTCCTACGTGGACCGACGTTCAATGGGACGCCGTCTCGTCACCGCATCGCACGCAGCTGCTGAGCGTGATCGACGGCGTGGGACGCGCGACGATCAAGGAGCTGAGCGAGTGGACCGGCCGCACCGGACCGTCGCTCTATCCGCACCTCGAGATCCTGGAGAAGGCGCAGTTCCTCACGGTGGAGTTCGAGACGAAGAAGGGCCGACCGTACCGCGTCTACTGCGCGGGCCCTGCCCTCAAGTGGCGGTCCACCGCGCACGGTTCGACCGACACCGGCGGCCGCGCGATCAAGCTGGCGGTACAGCTCCTCAATGACGTCATCCTGCGACTGCGGCGCTGGGGCAAGGTGCGGGAAGGCATTCCGATCGAGCGCGGAGCCCATGCCAGCGCGAAGCTGATTGCCGAGACCACGTGGCTCGACGAGGGGCAACGCGAGGAACTCAACCGCCGCGTGGCTGACCTGATGGCGTTCGTGCGTCAGGCGCGCGCGGAACGGCGCGGGGCGCGCCACACCGTGACCATCTACCACTTCCCCGACGTCACGCTGCGCGCGGTGCGCGAGCATCGGCAGGCGAAGGAATTGGGACAGGCCTGAGCCGAGCGACGGGGCTGAACCGAAACGGCGGTGCCGAACTGAACGACGAGCCCGAACGCGGCGCGCATCACTTGCGCGCGAGCGGCTTCATGCACTGCACGTTGAGGCTGATGGGCACACCTTGCCAGACCATTTCCGAGGTGTCCTGGAAGAGCCCGAAGCTCTTCACGCGCCGGAATCCGTCGAACCCGTGACCGCGCAGGATGCCGCACAGGATCACGAACGAGAAGCCGGTCTTGTGGAAGTCGAAGGGCTCGATCTGTCCGCCCATGATCATCCGCTGGACGAACCACTGCGATTCGGGATGCGCCGCCGTCTGCAGGAACAGCCGGCAGAGCACTTCGAGGTCCGGCACGGCGATCATCAGCGTGCCGCCCGGCATGAGGACGCGTGATGCCTCGGCAAGCGCCGCGGGGAGCTCATGCTGGTACCCGAGATGCTCGTAGACGTGCGATGCGTAGATCTCCGCCACGCTGCCGTCCTCGAACATGGAGAGGTCGGCGCAGCTGCCGATCACGTCGACACCGGGCTTGTCCTCCACGTTGACGATGGTCCAGCCCGGCTTGGTCTCCCAGCCGCCGAGGTGGAGGCGGAGGTTCTTCTTGCCGGCATAGGTGGCGCGGGGGTCGCTCATGGTTCGGTTCCTTGCGTGCGGCGGCATCGTAGTGCCGTGCGCCTCACACCTCGCGCAGCGCGACGCGGCAGTACCACTTCACGGCGTCGCTCATGGGTGGGTCGAGCGCGTCGAGCTCGTCCGAGGTGCACCAGCGGATCTGGTGATGCTCGTCCGCCGCGAGCGTTGCCTGGCCGGAGCGCGGGCGCGCGAAGTAGATCATGCCGATGTGCTCGTGCGTCTCGCTGATGCGGTGGATGTCGAGGAACCGCGGTGCGATGAGCGCGCGCGTGCCTGGCCCGGTGGTGGGCGGTCGCTCGCCGATGAGCTCCACCTCCAGCCCGCTCTCCTCGCGCGTCTCGCGCAGCGCCGCCTGCTCCGGGTCCTCGTCGAGCTCGATGTGGCCGCCGAGCGGGAGCCAGCGATCGAGCTTGCGATGGTGGATCACGAGCACCTTGCCCTGGTGGACCACGAAGATGGCCACGGTGAAGTCGATCTGTTCGTGGATGTGCGGCATGGGCTGTTGCGCAGCGTAAAAGAAAGCCCCCGCGCGATCACGCGCGGGGGCTTGGGGATCAAGGGGCGAACGTCACTTCTTGTCGGACGCGGCCGGCACCAGCTTGG
>CAMBSR010000271.1 GCA_945870475.1 Phycisphaera mikurensis NBRC 102666 | reverse complement strand
GAGCGCCTTGACACCGTCGAGGAAGTGCGTACCCTTCGCATTCCTGCCCCGATGGCGGCGGGCGCGGAAACGCGCCACGGCTGACAGCGGGCAACCGGAACATCAGGATCCCAGGAACACCAATCCTGGATCACCGAGCCGACGGACCCCCGAAGGCGACAATTCGATCACTGCACGGCGCGCCCCGAACACGGAACCGCTCCGAGCACGGCAACTTAGCTCAGTTGGTAGAGCAGCGCATTGAAAATGCGCGGGTCCGCGGTTCAAGTCCGCGAGTTGCCACTGAAACGCCGCCCGCTCCTCGAAGGATGCGGGCGGCGTTTCGCATGATGGATGCGCGGCACGATGCAGGTGCCCCACCCCGCCCCCGGTAGTCTCCTGCCGAGTGGGTTCACCGATCGATGTCCAGCGCCTGCGGCAGGAGATTCTCTCCTGGATGACGCCGCCCTCAGCCGACCTCGGCGGACGCGTCGCCGGCCGACAGATCCGCCGGCTGGTGGAAGCGCTGGAACAGCCGCGCGCCCGCGAGGACCTCTTCCTGAGCACGGTGGCCGAGGCAGTGCTGGCGCGGCGACTGCTCGAATCCGGATGCACGATCGACATCGAGCGCCCGACGGCGGGTGGACGCCACGCGGACTTCTTCGTCACCCGCGGCGGCGTCGACCTGTGGGTGCACGTGAAGCGGATCGGTGCGCCGCCGTCCACGGAGCCCGATCGCCCGCTTCCTGCCGAGCTTGCCGCACTCACCGCGATTCATCGCCCCATCGCGGTGGCGGTCCGCTGGTCTCCGACCGCTGATGCCGCGGGCCTCGTCGCGCTGCGCGATGCGCTCGAACAGTTCGCGTTGCAGGCAAGCGTCGGCGACGAGATCGTGGTGCGTGCCGACGACGGCACCTGGCTCGGCGCGGCGCGCATCGCTGCGCCATCCCTCGGCGGGAACGTGGTGCTGCGCACCGGCGCCGACGCCGGCTGGGAGGCCGCCGTGCCTCGGGTGCAGCGCCTCCTCCGCAAGGGCTATTCGCAGTTCATGCCGGGAGCCACCAACGTCATCTGCATGGCAAGCGACACGGCCGCCGCGTGCGAGACGGTGGAGAACGCGCTGCTCGGGACGGTGATCGAGCGCTGGGACCGCTTCCCGCCGCGCGGGCATCGCGTGGCCCACGGCCGTGCCGAGGACGGATTCTGGTCGCGGGGCCAGTACGAGATGAGCACGCTGGTGGCCTGGTTCCCGATCGATGCAAGCGCCACGCCGCGGGTGTGGGAACGGTCGCCGTTCGGCACGGGCCACGCGCCCGACCCGGCGGCCGCGGCGCTCCTGCGCGAAGTGCTGCAGGCGGCACGCGAGACCTGGTAAGGCCGCGCGGCGGCCCGTTCACTCCTCGTCGCGACCCACCGCGTAGGAATCGTGCGGCCGCGTGCGCTGCCTGGTGGAGACCACGCGATCCGGCCAAAGAGCCCGAAGCCCCTCGTGGGCCGGCAATCCATCGATCAGCATGCGCGCGCCGCCCGAGAGCAGCTGCTCCAACTGGCGGCGGCCCACCTCCACCCGGAGCTCCACGCGACCATCAGCCGTCCAGTTCCTATCGAGGACAGGCACGCGCTTCTCGAGGAAGTCCACCGTGCGCCCATCCGAAAGCGCGATGCTCAGCGTGCACTCGCGCACGTCGCCCTTCATCAGGGACAGCACCTTCGCCGAGAGTTCCTCCAAGCCCTGGCCCGTGAGCGCGGAGATCGGCATCGCGTCGGGAACGCGTTCCATCCACAGCTCGAGCCGGCGGTCGACGCCGTCCACCGGGACCCACGTCTCGGGCAGGCGGTCCGCCTTGTTGAGGAGAAGGAGCCGCGGCTGGTCGGTGGCGCCGATCTCGTCGAGCACGTTCTCCACCGTCTCGTACTGCATGAGCGCGCTGCGGTCGGCCACGTCGAGCACGATGAGGATCACATGGCTTGCAATGGCATCCTCGAGCGTGGCACGGAAGCTTGCCACCAGGTGGTGCGGCAGGCGCTGCACGAATCCGACGGTGTCGGAGAGCATGGCGGCGTTGCCCCCGCCGAGGTTCCACTGCTCGACGCGCGTGCCGAGCGTGGCGAAGAGCTTGTCGGCCGCGTACGCCCCGCCCCGCGTCAAGCGGTTGAAGAGGCTGCTCTTGCCGGCGTTCGTGTAGCCAACGAGCGCCGCGGTGAAGTGCTCCTCGCGGCGCTGGCGCACCTCGCGGGTGCGGCGCGCCTCGATCTCGCCGAGCTCGCGGCGGAGCTTGTCGAGCTTCGCCTTGACGATGCGTCGATCGATCTCGAGCTGCTGCTCGCCGGGGCCGCGCGTGCCGACGCCCACCGGTGCGCCGCCCGTCACCTGGCCGAGGTGGCTCCACATCGCGCGCAGGCGCGGTGCCGTGTACTCGAGCTGCGCGATCTCCACCTGCAGCTGCGCCTGCTTGGTGGTGGCGCGGTTGGCGAAGATGTCGAGGATGACCTCGCTGCGATCGATCACCTTGACCGCGAGCTCCTTCTCAAGCTCCTGGATCTGGCTCGGCGCGAGCTCGTTGTCGAAGATCACCACCTTGGCGCCGAGCTCCTTGCACATGGCGGCAAGCTCCTCGACCTTGCCCTTGCCGATGTATGTCTTGCCGCGCGGGGCCACGCGGCGCTGCTCGAGCGTCCCCACCACACGCACGCCGGCCGTCTCGGCCAGCGCCTTCAGTTCGATGAGCGACTCGTCGAGCCCGCCGTCGTCGTCGCGCAGGCGCACGCCGACCAGGATCGCGGGCTCTGCCCGGATGTCGATCTCTGCGTGGCGTCCTGTTTCCATGGAGCGGCGATTGTAGGACACGGAGCGGGGGCTCTATCATCACATCGTGCCCCGATTCCACGCGAACCTCGCCTCCGCGGCCGTTGCTGCGCTCCTTGGAGCGGCGGCGCACGCGCAGGCCCCGGGCGCCGATGCCCCGGCCCGGCCGGTTCCGCCTGCCGAGGAGCGCGCGTACCTCTGGTTCGACCCGATCATCGACCTCCGCGCGGCCATCGTCGGCAGTTTCGTGGACTCGGTGGACGTCCAGGCCATGCAGCGCGCGGCGTTGGAGGCGATGGTCAAGTCGCTGAACGACCCGTACACGGTCTACATCCCGCCCGCGGATGAGCGCGACTACCGCACGCGGATCTCGGGCAGCTACGTCGGCATCGGCGTGGAACTCGACGTGGAGGACGGACGACCGGTGGTGATCACCGCCATCGACG
>CAMBSR010000270.1 GCA_945870475.1 Phycisphaera mikurensis NBRC 102666 | reverse complement strand
GCGTGGCGGTTGACGGCTGCGCCGGCATCGGCACCTTCTTCGTCCACGTGCTCCGAGGGCGCGTCCACCTCGGCCTCGAGGACCGGCGGGGCGGGGGCCAGGCGTGCCTGTTCGGTCGCGCTCAGCGTGGGATTGTCGAAGACCAGCGTGACGCTTGCCATGCCGCACGGCTTGCGCGTGGCGCTGCCGGCGAAGATGACGTCGAGCATGGCGCCGCCTCGCAGGCTCTTCGCGCTGCGCTCGCCGAGCACCCACTTGATGGCGTCACCACATTCGACTTGCCGCAGCCGTTGGGGCCGACCACGCCGATGATCGGCTGGTCGAACCGGAATTCGGTGGCGTCGGCAAAGCTCTTGAAGCCGCTCAGGACGAGTCGGGAAAGGCGCAAGGTTGACCTCCTGTCGGTCGTTCGTCGGGGACCTTCCTGGTCCGCGCGGCTCGTGGGACTGCTCTAAACCGTTCCACCCCGAGCAGGGGCGGTCGGTCAACGTGGGACAGTATCCTTCCGGGGCTTCGCCGCATCAAGTCCGGATCCGAGGGAAGCCGACTCGAGGTCGCTCCCCGGGCGGCTGGCGCCGACCTCGGAGATGCTCCGGGGGCCCTCGTCGGACCCATCTTCCTTGCCATTCTCCGGGGCGAATTCCGGACGCAAGTCCTTCTCTCCCTTGTCGTCACGCAGCACCTCGGCCAGGATCCGGTCCTGTTCGGCCCGGAAATCGCACTCGATGTACTTGCTCCGCCAGAGCTCGTGGATGGCGCTGATGGTCTCGCTGTAGGTCAGGTTGAGGCCGGATTCCGGGCGGTCGGGGGTGGCCCGGCGGGCCAGGTAGCCGATCAGGGAGCCCACGTCCGGCTTGGCGCGGTCGACCACCTGCGGCATCTCCGGGCGCTCGCGGTAGAAGACCTCCAGGAACTTGTCGCCCTCGTCCGCCTTGATGATCAGCCGGCCGCCCCAGGTGAAGAGGGTCATGGGCCGCTTGACGTTGAGGTCCTCGCCGAAGATCACGATGCGCGGCTGTCCGCTCTGCGCCACGTAGATCATCCGGTACTTGCTCGGCACGATGTTCAGGATGAACTTCCTGCCCATCTCGACGCCGACGATGTACGGGTCACGCCGCTTGTCGAGCGCCTCGAATGCGGCCAGGCGGATCTCCACGTCCTTGTCGTCGAGCAGTTCGCGGAGCCCGAGCTCGATCTCCGCGTTGACGCCCATGCGCCCGAGCAGCTTGATGGCGTCGCTGCGGAAGGTGACGGAGTCGCTGGTGCGAGCCATCTGCATCAGTGGCTGCACCGCGAGCATGTCGTTGAGCTTGGCGCCGGTGTTGAGTGCCGCGAACCGGGGCTGCTCTTCCGGATACTCGTAGAGGTCCTGGATCATCGGCAGCGATCGCTTGCCGAGCGCCTGCCAGCGCCAGCTTGCCGCACCTGCCGCGCCAGGGTTGGCGAGCAGCGCGCGGCGTATCGCCATGGCCGTCTGTTCCGGGTTGTCAACGCTCAGGGGCGTGTGCCGGATGAGTTCCGCGAACTCCGCGGTTCGCTTGGCGAAGGACGGCGGTACCGAGAGATCGATGGTGTCCGCGGAGCGGCCGTGGGCCGTCTCCTCCTTCTGCTTCGTTTCCCGCGGAAAATACGTGTTGATCGTGTTCTGGATCGTCTCCGCGCGCGAGTGGCTGGGCGTGTGCAGGCGCAGCTTGAGCTTCATGTCGCGGTTGACCAGGCCGCCATCGAGCACGCGTCCGCTGGTGCGGTTGATCGAGTCCCGCTGCGTGGCATTCGGTTCCACGAACGGGTTGATGACGATCGATCCGGCGCCTTCGCCGATGGGGAACGGCTGCTTGCTGCCGGTGAAGAGCGGGCCCGGGCGCAGGTCCGCGATCAGCAGTCGACCGCCCTCGAGGCTGACGGTGGACGTGCCGGGCGCCACGGTGACGCGGACGTCGAACTTCGATCCCTTGGGTGCGCCCGGCGGGATCACGCCTTCCACGATCACCACCGCCGTGTCGGAGGAGTTCAGCAGCTGCTGCGGCGACATCTTCGGCGCACCCGGGGCGCCGCTACCGAAGCCGCGCTTGGAGAGTTCCTGGGTGAGGAACGCGCGGACGTCCGATGGCATCTGCCGGCTGCCGGTGTCGCGGAGGCCCACCACGATGCCGTAGCCGCGCACCACGATCGGTTCGAATCCAACCAGGCCCGTCTCCGATGCCACCGTGCCGCGCATGATCGGATCGATGTCGGTGGATTCCACCTTGGCGGTGTCGCGCTTGACCGCGGCCTTCTGGATGTTCGCGTCTGCCCGTTCCACCATCATCTCGCTGCAGCTGACCGAGGCGGCCAGGACAGCCACGCCCGCAATGCAACCGGCAACCCGTGCCGCGGCCCGGAGCCAGGGCGTCGCGGTGCGGGGGTTCGAGGGGCTGGCGGGGCGGGGGTGCATCGTGTGGGGAACAGGCGCGGGCAGGGTCCAATGGGCGCTACTGGATTCGAACCAGTGACCCTTGCTGTGTAAAAGCAACGCTCTTGCCGCTGAGCTAAGCGCCCAAGACGGGTCAGGATACAGACCTACAATCCGGGCGCCGTGCTCGACCGGATCCGACTACTCGAGGAGCTCGTCGACGCCTGCCCACCCCAGGAGCGGGCGCTGTTCCGCCGCCGGATTGCCGGGCTGACACCCCGTCCGGGGCGCGAGGCGCCCTCCGAACGCGCCCTGGAGGCCGTCCAGCGTGACCTCGAGCGCAGCGCCGAGCGGCGTGCCACCCGTGCCGCCCGCGTGCCCACCGTCAGCTACCCCGAGGACCTGCCCGTGGCGCAGGCCCGGGGACGGATCCGCGAGGCGCTCGCCGCCAGCCAGGTGGTCATCGTGAGCGGCGACACCGGCTCCGGCAAGACCACCCAACTCCCCAAGATCTGCCTCGAGGCCGGGCGCGGGGTCGACGGCGTCATCACCATGACCCAGCCCCGCCGTATTGCTGCCCGCAGCGTGGCCGCGCGCATCGCCACGGAACTTGCCACCAACCTCGGCGAGACGGTCGGCTTCAAGGTGCGCTTCGATGACCGCACCACCGAGCGGTCGCTCATCCGCGTGGTGACCGACGGCGTGCTCCTTGCCGAGATTGAGCGTGACCCGCTTCTCCTGCGCTCGGACACCATCATCGTGGACGAGGCGCACGAACGAAGCCTCAACATCGACTTCCTGCTCGGCTTCATCAAGCGCCTGCTTCCCAAGCGACCGGACCTGAAGGTG
>CAMBSR010000269.1 GCA_945870475.1 Phycisphaera mikurensis NBRC 102666 | reverse complement strand
CCTCGGAGCGGGCCCGCAGGAGACCCCCGATCGCCAGGAGACCCGCTACGTCATGAGCACCTGCATGTCCTGCGGTTGCTGCCTCGAGGCGTGCCCGCAATACCAGAAGGAAGCCGACCCGAAGGCCTGGGACACCTCGTTCGTAGGTGCTGCGGCGATCAACCAGGCGCGCCTCTTCAACATGCACGCGACCGGTGCCACCGAGAAGGAAGCGCGGCTCGAAGTGCTCACCGGCGAAGGCGGCGTGAACGACTGCGGCAACGCGCAGAACTGCGTGAAGGTCTGCCCGAAGGAGATTCCCCTCACCGAGTCGATCGCCGCCATCGGCCGCGACGTCACGGTGCACGCGGTGAAGAAGTTCTTCACGGGCCGCTGAGCGGCTCCGTCGGTGGTCCCTCCCGTCAGCCCGCCGACGGAGCGCTTGCAGCGGCGCCCTCGGTCAGTTCGTTAGAGCAGCTCGCGCAGCACGCTGTCGCTCGTCAGCACGCCGCGCTCCGAGAAGCGCAGCCGATCGCCCAACCACTCCATGTCGCCGCGCGCGATGGCCGCATCGATGGCCGCCTTGCGCTGCGCTGCACGAGTCCCCCGACCCAACAGGGCCTGCACGCGCTCCGAGCGCATGCCGTCCAGCAGCCGCAGTCCCATCAGGAACGCCTCGCCGATCCGGCCATCCTCGTCGAGCGCCTCGACGCTGCGCACGGGCGGCCACGGGCCGTCGTCGAGCCACTCCTGCAGCACGGCCACGTTCTTCCAGCGCAGGCCCGCGGCATGACCGCTCGCACTCGGCCCGAGCGCGATCCACTCGCCGTCCTCCCAGTAGAGCAGGTTGTGACGGCATTCCTGCCCGGGCCTGGCCCAGTTGCTGATCTCGTAGTGGTGGTAGCCGGCCGCCGCAAGCGTGGTGACCGTGTGCTCGTACATGCTCGCCTCAAGGTCCTCGTCCAGCCGTTCGACGCCACCAGCCTCGAGGCGCGCGCGCAACGGCGTGCCCGGCTCGTACACCAGCCCGTAGCACGAGAGGTGATCGGGCGCGAGCGCCAGTGCCTGCGCGAGATCGTCCTGCCACTGTTCAAGCGTGGACGTCGGCACCGCGAAGATGAGATCGATGTTCAGTCGCGCGATCCCAGCCGCGCGGAGCAGCCCCATCGCGCGCGCGACCGATGCCGGCTCATGGTGGCGTTCGAGCTGGCGCAAGAGCGCCGGCTGGAAACTCTGCGCACCCATGCTCACGCGCGTGACGCCGGATGAGGCGAGCACATCCGCCTTCGATGCCGTCACCGTCTCGGGATTCGCCTCGACGGTCCACTCCGCACCGTCAGCCCATGGCAGCGCGTCCCGCAGCCCGCGCAGCAGTCGCGCGAGCCGCTCATCGGTGAGCAAGGTCGGCGTCCCCCCACCCACGAAGAGCGTCTGCAAGGGTTCGTGCACCAAGCCGGCCATCGCACGGGCCTCGGCCAGCAGCCGATCGACGAACGCTTCCTGACGGTCCTTCGTGTCGACGAAGGAATAGAAGTCGCAGTAGTGGCACTTGTGGAAGCAGAACGGCACGTGCACGTACGCACCGGTGGGCCGGGCCGCCGCGAGCCGTGGCAGCCACGCCGAGAGCGGCCGGGCCGTGGCCTGACCACCGGGCGCTTGCGGCAAGTGCACGGGTTCCATGCCCGCAGCCTAGCCCCACGCGCCGTTAGCATCCCGCGCTTCATGCACCACGCACCGCATACCACCGCCGTCGTCGGTCTCCAATGGGGCGACGAGGGCAAGGGCAAGATCGTCGATGTCCTCACCGCCGGCCACGACGTCATCGTGCGCTACAACGGCGGTGCCAACGCCGGCCACACGGTCGTGGTGGGCGACCAGCGCTACGCGCTGCACCTGATCCCCAGCGGGATCCTCTACCCCGACAAGTCGTGCGTCATCGGCAACGGCGTCGTGGTCGACCCCGAAAAGCTGATCCAGGAGATGGAGGGCCTCGAGGCCCGCGGCATCAAGGTCGGCACGAATCTCGTGATCTCCGATCGTGCGCACGTGGTCATGCCCTACCACAAGGAACAGGATGCCGCGCTCGAGGAGTACCTCTCGGGCGTGACCGCCGGCGAACGCGGCAACCTGTCGATCGGCACGACGCGCCGCGGCATCGGACCCGCCTACGCCGACAAGATCCATCGCTCGACGGCGATCCGCATGGGCGACCTGCTCGATGCGGACTATCTCGCGAGCCGGCTGCAGGTCATCTGCCGCCTGCGGACCGAGGAACTCAAGGCGCTCGGCGTCCAGGCTCCGCCGCTCGATCCTGCGGCGCTGACCGCGCGCTACGCGGCGCTCGGCGAGCGCCTGCGCCCCCACATCAAGGACACCGTCTATCACCTGCACGATTGCCAGCGCGCCGGCCGCAGCCTGCTCTTCGAAGGCGCGAACGCTTGCCTGCTCGACATCGACCACGGCACCTATCCCTACGTCACGAGCTCGAACTGCTCGACCGCCGGGATCCATTCGGGCACGGGCATTCCCGGTCGCTCGCTGCAGCGCGTCATCGGGATCATGAAGGCCTACAGCACCCGCGTCGGCGCGGGGCCGTTCCCGACCGAGCTGCTGGACCAGACCGGCTCGACGATCCGCGAACGCGGCCGCGAGTACGGCACCACGACCGGTCGCCCCCGCCGCTGCGGCTGGCTCGACCTGGTCGCCGTGCGCTACAGCGCCATGGTCTGCGGCGCAACCGAGATCGCCTGCACGCTGTTCGACGTCCTCACGGGATTCGATGAACTGCGCATCTGCACCCACTACCGCCTGGCGGATGGCACGGTGACGGACAGGTTCATCCCCGATGCCAAGCGGCTCGAAGGCGCCACGCCGGTCTACTCGACCTTCAAGGGCTGGACCGCGCAGGTCAGCGACCTGCCGGATCGCGCGGCCCTGCCCCAAGCAGCGCGGGATTACCTCGACGCCGTCGAGCAGCACGTGGGCGTGCCGGTGTCGATGGTCAGCGTGGGGCCAGAGCGCACACAGACGCTGGTCAGTGCCTGATCACTCGCGGGCCGTACGGCTCGACATCAGGCGCTTGGACCACTCGACCCAACTCACTTGGCTGGCTTGCCGGGCTTGACGGTGGCCGGGGGCGGCGTCACCGGCGTGGCCGGCACGCTCGGTGCCGACTGAGCCCCACGGAAGGTCTTGGGATCGAGCGGGCGGCCAGGCGGCTTGGCTCGGCGCAGACCCTCGCCCCGCTCGCGGAACTGGTTGCCCTTCT
>CAMBSR010000268.1 GCA_945870475.1 Phycisphaera mikurensis NBRC 102666 | reverse complement strand
GGGGTTTGCCCGCACGGCCGCGAAGTCGAGGCACGGCACAAGGCTCGACGAGTTGCTGCCGCCGATCGTCGTGATGATCGCGCGCACCTCGCGGTTGGAGAAGAGCTCGTTGATCTCGGCGGCGCGCTCTTGCGGCGTCCCCGATCGCGCGCCTTGCGCGGTCGCTCGCGCGGTCAGGCTGCCCTCGATCACGCGGAAGCCGAGCCGCGTGAGCTCAGCGACGCCGTGGAGGTACTTCGCACGGAACGCCACATGCGCGGGAAACGACGGCGTGCAGATGCCGATCGTGTCTCCAAGGCGGAGCGCAGCCGGGCGGGTGAGGCTTCTCGTCGCCGTCATGATGTCGGAACTTTAAACCCGCTCCCGGCGAGAGCCACGCGGACCCGTTCACCGAGAGCGCAGAGAGCGGGACGATGCCCCCGGGATGAACCCTCGGGCTTCAGGATCGATGTTTCCGCGTCGCCCACCAATGAACAAGCGGGTTGACCGTTCTCGGTCAACCCGCTTTGGGAACTCCCCCAACTGGACTTGAACCAGTAACCTGGCGGTTAACAGCCGCCCGCTCTACCGATTGAGCTATAGGGGAATGGGCTAGGGAGGATAGCCGTTGCCGTCGTGAGGTTCAAGATCGGCGTTTCAGGGGGTTGCCTTCACGTCCATTTTGGGTATATTCCCCCTCCCCCCAAGGGAGCCACCTATGAAGGACAAGACTCACCCCCAGTACTTCCCCGAATGCAAGGTCCACTTCCGCGGCCAGGTCGTCATGACCGTCGGCGCCACGGTGCCCGAGATGAGCGTTGAAGTGTGGTCCGGTTCGCACCCCTTCTTCACCGGCCAGAAGACCTTCGTCGACACCGCCGGCCGCGTCGAGCGCTTCCAGCGCAAGTTCGCCGGCGGCTACTTCGGCAAGGACAAGAAGTCCGCCAAGTAGTTCCAACCGAATCCAACACCGCACGCCGCGCCATGACCTGGTGCGGCGTGTGTCGTTTTGCGTGCATCATCACGCAGGCACCATGATCCCCTGTCCGACCCGATGGACCAACTCCCCGACAACCTCCTGCGCAAGCTCGATGAACTGAGCGCCGAGTGGACCTCGCTCGGCCGCGAGCTCGAGGATCCGCTCATCGCGGTCGATCACCGGCGCACGCGCGCGATCGCCATGCGGCGCTCCGCCATCGAACCGATCGCAACCGCCTTCACCCGCTGGCGCGCCCTGCCCGCCGAGGCCGCGAGCCTGCAGGAACTCGTCGACTCAGGCGATCCGGAATTGGCCATCATGGCCAAGGCCGACCTTGCCGCACTGGCCACAGAGCGCTCGATGCTGGCCGACACGCTGCAGGAAGCACTCGTCACGGCCGGCGACCGCGCGGTGGGCAACCTGATCCTTGAAGTGCGCGCCGGCGTCGGCGGCGACGAGGCCGGCTTGTGGGCCGGCGACCTCTGCGCGATGTACCTGAAGTTCGCGCAGCGACGCGGATGGCGCGTGGAGGAACTCGAATCCAAGCCCGGTGATGCAGGCGGCGTGTCGCAGGCGATCTTCGCCATCAGTGGCGCGAGCTGCTGGAGCGACCTGGGCTATGAAGGCGGCACCCACCAGGTCAAGCGCGTGCCCGCAACCGAAGCGCAGGGCCGCGTGCACACCAGCACGGCCACGGTCGCGGTGCTCCCCGAACCCGAGGACGTCGAATCAGCCGTCGATCCCGCCGAGGTCAAGGAAATGGTCACGACGGCCCAAGGGCCGGGTGGCCAGAACGTGAACAAGGTCGCCACGGCCGTGCACCTGATCCACCTGCCGACTGGCATCGAAGTGCGCATGCAGGAAACGCGAAGCCAGGGACAGAACCGCGAGAAGGCATGGAAGCTCCTTCGCGCGCGCGTGCTCGAGCGCCGTGAAGCCGAGGCCGCGGCACGACGCAGCGACCAGCGGATCGCCATGATCGGCAGCGGCGGCCGCGCAGAGAAGATCCGCACGTACCGATGGAAGGAAAACGTGGCGGTCGATCACCGCATCGAGCGGTCATTCCCGCTGCACGGGCTGCTGGTGGGTGAACTTGAGCCACTGGTCGGCGCCCTGCGCGCCGCAGACATCGCTGAGCGCATCAAGGCGCTGTGAACGGCACGGCTGGTGCCGCTGCCGGGGCGGGCGCCGCTGCGCCTTCGGGCTTCGGCCTGATCGTGCCGAAGAGATCGAGTTCCTGCAGCTTGCCCCCGGTGCCCACGATGAGCGTGTCCGCGAAGAAGCCACGCGCATCCGGGAGCGGCTTGAGCTGGATCACGGCCACCATGCCTTCGTCTTCCGCGTGCGATTCGATGAGTTCAGCCGTCACGGGACAGGCCACGCCGCCCTTGACCGACACCACGTCGAAGGGCGTCGTTGCATCCTTCGACTGCACTTCGATGCGGACCCCTTCGACGGGATCGATGCGCCCCGCGTTGATCCGGTACTCGCGCATGCGCAGCACGGGCCGCTTGATGGGATTCGCATTGCGGATCCGCACATCCACGAGCGCGCAACTGGGGTGATCGGTCTCGACGATCCAGAAGTCGCCGATGGCCTCGCCCTCCGGGAACGACCACGCCAGCTTGTGCCGCGGATGCACATCGCCAGGGGCTTCCTGTGGCACGAGCGTGGCCGGCTTGCCGTTCACCGAGAGCACGCGGAAGGGCGTGCCATCTGTGCTCTCGATGATGGTCTCGCCAGCACGCGCACGCTCGCCGACCAAGTTGATGTAGGCAGGCACCGCGCGAACCGGCAGTGCAACCTCGCCCTGCACGGCCACGTTGATCGGCCGCGCGTAGCCCTTGGCGATGATCTTGAGCTGCGAGCGTCGGATCCCCTGCATCGGCGCACCGCTGAGCTCGGTCTCGATCACGAAGCTCTTGCCGGGCTCGATCGTCACGCCGGCAGCATCGGTGATCGTGGTGCACTTGCACGACGGCGTGACGCTGAGCAGCGTGACCGACGCGGTGCCGCCGTTGGTCAGCGTGACCGTGCCGCGCGCGTTGGTGTTGGGGAGCATGAAGCCGAAGTCGAGTCGCTGGGGCGTGACCGTGATCGGGGGCGGTGCATCGATGGCCCCCTCCTGCACCGGATCGGCCGGCTCGCGACCGGCAGGCGCATCGGCAGCTTCGCGAGCGTTGGGACGCGGGGTGCGCGCTCGGGTGCGTTCGAGCCGGGGGTCTTCGCCCTGCCCCTTCTGCTTGGTCGCGGGCGCTGCGGGCGAGGCCGCTGGGGCCGTCGCGGGGTCATCGGTTGCCTGGCCGCTGGGCGCCGGGGC
>CAMBSR010000267.1 GCA_945870475.1 Phycisphaera mikurensis NBRC 102666 | reverse complement strand
GGGTTCGGTGGAGCATCCGCCGGTGGTGCCAGCCGCTTCAGCCGCAATCCGCGTCGCGCGCCCGGTGCACCGGGCGCCGGTCCGTTGGGCCCCGGCGCTTCCGATGCCGGCGCGCCGGGCTCCGCTCCGTCTTCGCCGAGCGCACCCCTTCCGCCTGGATCTCGAATGATTGGCGGCGGAGCAGGGGCTTCGCGTCCGTTGAGCCGTCCGCTTGGTGGCGGGAGTCCGGTGCGCCCCGCATCGCCTCGCCCGCCGATGGCTGGCGATGGAACTGCCGGTGGACCAACCAGCCGTCCGCTCGGAGCTCCTTCCTCTCGTCCGCTCGGGGCGAGTGGCGCGAGCAGCCCGCGTCCTGCGGGGGCACCGCCTGTGCGGCCGACCGCAACTCCGGCTGCACGGCCGCCCGTGCCACCTGCTGGCACGACGCCCCCGGTGGCAGATGCTCCGGCTGCCGATGCACCGCCTCCGCGCCCGCGCGCGGTGAAGAAGAAGCCTCCGACCGATACGTGAATCGGCGTCTGTGTGCAGTTGGCGGGCGAGGCAAGGCGGTATCAACTTGCCGCGACGCCCACGATTCGACCAGATTGCAGGGCCGTGCAAGTCGATAACTGACCGTGGTATCGGGACGATGTCCCGGTTCTGCGCGCCTGCCCTTCATATCCATACGGAATTCCGGGAATTACGGCGGCGGGTGCGCAGACTTGGTATCCTGCGACCGAAGCAACTCGGGCTGGAAGTCAGGACCGTTCGTTGTTTTCAGGCATTGGGCGCCGCCTGGGTCGGGCGCTGCAACTCGTTGGAGCAACGAATGTTTCGTATCTATGTCGGCAATCTCAGTTTCCGCACCACTCCCGAAGCGCTTCGGGAACACTTCGCAGCACACGGCGAGGTTCTTGACGTGTTCATCGGCACCGATCGCGAGACCGGTCGCTCGCGCGGCTTCGGCTTCGTGACCATGGCGGAGAAGGACGCGGGCAACGCCGCGATCACCGCCCTCAACGGCAAGGACTTCGAAGGTCGCGCCCTCGTCGTGAACGAGGCGCAGCCCCGCGCTGAACGCGGTCCGGGTGGCGGCGGTGGCCGCGGTCCGGGTGGCGGCGGCGGCTTCCGCGGTGGCCGCGGTGGCGGCGGCGGTGGTTACGGCGGTGGCGGCGGCGGCGGCGGGGATTACTCCCGTGGCCCGCGTCGCGAGCGCGGTGACCGTCGCAACGACCGTGACGGCGAGTGGTGATCGGCGGAGCGGATTTCCTGGCGCTTGGCACCCGTTGCCATGACCATGACTTCCGATCCAAGTGATGCCTCTTCATGAGGCGTGGCCTACGACGGGACACGTCTTCAAAGAGACATGACCTCATCCGACCCGTTCAGCATCCTCGGCCTTCCGCGTCAGTTCAACCTGACGCCAGCTGAGGTCGCCACGGCGCACTTGCGAGCCGTTTCTCGCCTCCATCCCGATCGTGCACTCGACCCAGTCGAGCGTGAGAGGTTGGTTCGTGAGGCAGCGGCAGCCGGTGCGGCAAAGCAACGGCTTTCACATGACACTTCCCGCGCCGAGGAGCTCCTTGAGCTCCTCGGCGCGCGGTCATTCGCGGCACGCCCGCTTTCGCCCGCGTTCCTCATGGAGACCCTGGAGATCCGGGAGTCCATCGAGGATGCCTGCGGCGGCAGCCCGGAGGCGCGCGCGGCGCTCGAGTACAGCGTGACGGATCTGCGCCGCGGCGAGCTCGGCGTGTTGGAGTCGGCGTTCGCGCGGGTGCTGGGCGATGAAGGGCGGGGCGATCCAGCGCTGCGTGTGCATCTGGAAGCTGCGGCTGACTCCCTCGTCCGGCTGCGCTACCTCGACCGGATGGTTGCTCGCCTTGCGGGCGACCCGTAACCATTGCATTCCAGCGTGGCTGACGCCGTGAATCCGGCGGCGAGTCTCGCTATACTTTGTGGTCCCTCGGGCTAGTAGCTCAGCTGGCTAGAGCACGCCCCTGATAAGGGCGAGGTCGAAGGTTCGAGTCCTTTCTGGCCCACTCCGAGTGCGCGGCGCCCCTTGCGGGCGCCGCGCTGTTTTTGGCGCGACACGAACGTGTGGCGTGCTGCTTCCCAGGTCGATCCTGCGGCGCGCGCGGGCCTATCATCTTTCCCTTCCTTCGTCGCCGGAGTGCGGCGGGGCGCCCGCGTGTCGGGCGAAGCACGGACTACGAACCACCAGCGACCCACGGAGAAGACAGCAGTGCGACGCGCCAAGATCTCGATCATCGGAGCCGGAAACGTCGGAGCCACCTGCGCCCACTGGGCAGCCGCCAAGGAGCTCGGCGACATCGTGCTCGTGGACATCCCCGACCGCGTCGGCGTGGCGCAGGGCAAGGCCCTCGATCTCGCGCAGTGCGGCCCGATCGAGCGCTTCGACGCCAACATCCTGGGCACGTCCGACTACATGGACACGGCCAATTCCGACGTGGTGGTCATCACCGCCGGCATGCCCCGCAAGCCGGGCATGAGCCGCGACGACCTGATCAACGTCAACGTCGGCATCGTGAAGGACGTCACCGCGCAGGTGGCGAAGCACTCGCCGAACGCGGTGCTCATCGTCGTCAGCAACCCGCTCGACGCGATGGTCTACACGGCGTGGAAGGTCTCGGGCTTCCCGACCAACCGCATCCTGGGCCAGGCGGGCGCGCTCGACGTGGCCCGCTTCCGCACGTTCCTTTCCATGAAGCTCGGCTGCTCGATCGAGGACATCTCCTCGCTCCTCCTCGGTGGCCATGGCGACGACATGGTGCCGCTCCCGCGCTTCACGAGCGTCGCCGGCATCCCGATCGACCAGCTCCTCTCGCAGGCCGACATCACCGAGTGCGTCGAGCGCGCCAAGTTGGGCGGCGGCGAGATCGTGAAGCTCATGGGCACCAGCGCCTACTACGCGCCGGCGTCCGGCACCATCCAGATGGTGGAGGCGATCGTCAAGGACAAGAAGCGCATCGTCCCGTGCGCGGCGTACTGCGAGGACGATTACGGCGTCGCCCCGGCCAGAAGGGCAAGGGCTACTTCGTGGGCGTCCCCGTGGTGCTCGGCGCCAAGGGCATGGAGAAGGTGGTCTCCATCAAGATGACCGCCGAAGAGTCCAAGCTGATGGCCGAGAGCGTGAGCCACGTCAGGGACCTCGTGGGCACTGTCCAGAAGCTGTTCCCGGAACTGGCCTGAGTTCCGGCGCCCATCGGCAGGGGCCGACACCGGGCGAGCGCATGGGTGAACCTGTTGCAACCCGCCGGCCGCGCCCAGCACGGGCGCGGCC
>CAMBSR010000266.1 GCA_945870475.1 Phycisphaera mikurensis NBRC 102666 | reverse complement strand
TTCCGCAAGGAAGACCGCGATGAAGGCCGCGGCCATGATCACCGTGCGCTGACGGGGCGGACCCATCGCCTTGTGGGGCGGGCGGCTGGGCGCCGCCGCTGCCCCTCCGGCGAGTGTGCCAGGCACCCGTTGGGCCAATGGCGTCGGTTCGGCAACGGCCTCACCGCCGCGTGTGGGGGTGTGACCTTACCGCGCGTTCACGCCGAAGCCAGGCTTGATGCGCATGCCGATGGCGTAGGCCGCGGACGCGATTGCCAGGCCGATGAACCACGCATAGGGATAGAGCGCATCGAAGAAGTTTGGCTCGCCCTCGATCACGTGCACGGACTTCAGGAACCCAGGCACGTTCGGTGCGATGCCGGCCACCAGTGCCAGCATGGCCACCCAGTTGATGCCTGCGTAGCGACCCGTGGTGCGGTAGAGGTCCGGCACGTCCAGCTCACGGCGGCGGAGGTACCAGTAGTCCACGATCATGATGCCCGCGATCGGGCCAAGCAGCGCGGAGTAGCCCACCAGCCAGTTGAAGATGTAGGCGTCCGCGCTCGCAAGCAGCTTCCACGGCATGATGAGGATGCCGATCACGCCGGTGATCACGCCGCCGGTCTTGAAGGAGATGAGTCGGGGCGCAAGCTGCGCGAAGTCGTTGGCCGGGCTCACCACGTTGGCGGCGATGTTGGTGCTGATGGTGGCCACGGCCACGCCGAAGAGGCTGAGGACGGCCACCACGATGCGCGTGCCCTCGTTCGCCAGCAGCGGCGCGTCGAGCTCCGCAGGCGCCTTCGAGCTGGTGATCTGCCCGAGCACCACCACCGGGTCCCAGAGCGTCTTCGGGTCGGTGCCCTTGAGGATGGTCTCGGCGGCGCTCGTGATCACCACCGCCATCAGGCTGAAGGCGATCATGGTGGTGGGGAGGCCCAGGGCCTGCCCGAGCATCTGCTCCTTCTGCCCGCGCCCGAAGCGCGTGAAATCCGGGATGTTCAGGCTGAGCGTCGCCCAGAAGCCGATCATGCCGGTGAGGCTCGGCACGAAGACCTTCCAGAAGTCCGCGGTGGTGGCGAAGGACGACGGGCGATCGAACATCGGGCCCAGTCCGCCGGCACGGCTCACCATCCACCAGAGGAGCCACACGCCCATCAGGAGGATGAGCGGCGCGGACCAGTTCTCGAAGTGGCGCACCGCGTTCATGCCCACCAGGACGATGACGATGTTGATCAGCCAGAAGACCATGAACGTGATGGCCGAGGGGATCCCCAGGCCCATCACCATGGCACCGCCGCCGAGCTGGTCGAACGCCGGCCACGCGGCGGTGAGGAAGGTGCGCACCGCCTCGCCACCGATGTATGTCTGGATGCCGAACCACCCGCACGCCACGATCGCGCGCAGCAGTGCCGGGACGTTTGCGCCCACGGTTCCGAAGCTCGAGCGCGCGAGCACCGGGAACGGGATGCCGTACTTGGTGCCCGGGTGCGCGTTCAGCAGGATGGGGATCAGGACGATCAGGTTTCCGAGGCCGATGGTGAGGAGCGCCTGCCACCAGTTCATGCCCAACGCAATGAGGCCGCCGGCCAGCAGGTACGTGGGGATGCAGTGCGCCATGGCGATCCACAGCGCGGCGAAGTTGTAGGTGGTCCAGGTGCGGCGGCCCGTGGGCGTGGGGGCCAGGTCACCGTTGAAGAGCGGGCTGTCGCCGATGTCGGGGGGAAGCTCGGCCAGCGCTTCGCGAGTCAGGTTCGGGTCGTGCATGCAGTGAGCTCCTTCCCATGGGTCGACCGACCGGGGTACTTCGGGTGAGAAAGAGACCGTGTTCCGGGCGCGCGCGTGCCGGCAATGCAGGCGATTCCCCGACCGGTGTTGCACTACCCTGCACCACCCGTCGCGCCGAACGCACCATGTCGAGCCAACCCGCCATCCAACGAGCGCTGCACGACGCGGGCGAAGGCCGCATCACGAATGCCGTGGCGTCGATGCGGCTGGTGCTCAAGCTCTCGCCCAACGACCTCGAGGCGCTGTCGGTGATGGGCATGCTGCTCGTGCAGGCCGGGCAGCCGGAGCAGGCGCTCCTCCCGCTCACCCGTGCGGTCAGCCTGGCGCCCGGTTCCACCGCGGCCAACAACAACCTGGCGAACGCGCTGCTCTCGGTGGCGCGCTACGAGGATGCGGTCAAGCACTACGAACGTGCGCTGGCCACAGACCCTGCCAACACGCAGGCCATGCTCGGGCTGGTGCTCGCGCTCACGCACCTGGAGCGCACCGATCGCGCCATCGAGGTGGCCGACCACGGACTGCGGATCGCGCCCGACTGGCCGATGATGCACCTCAACCGCGCCAACGCGCTCTCGGCGGCCGACCGACTCGACGAGGCGATCGTGGCGATGCGCGGCGTGCTGGCGCGCGACCCGAAGCAGGACTCGCTCCGCGCGCAGCTCCTCTCCGCGCTCAACTACCTGCCGCTCAGCCGCGAGGAGTTGTTCGAGGAACACCGCCGCTATGCAGCCTCGGTGGGCGCGGACCGCGAGGCCACGCGCAACGACGTGGATCCCGAGCGCCCGCTCCGCATCGGCATCCTCTCCGGTGACCTGCGCACCCACTCCGTCGGCTTCTTCGCAGAGCCGTTCATGCGCCACACGCCAGCCGGCTGGAAGCTGGTGGCCTTCTCCACCTCCGCCGACCGCGGCACGGACGCCATGACGCGCGGCTTCCGTGCCATGTGCGACGACTGGGTCGAGGCCGGCGCCATGAACGATGCCGCGCTCGACCGCGCCATCCGCGAGCACGGCATCGACGTGCTGGTGGAGCTCGGCGGCCACACCGCGGGCGGACGGCTCACCGCGCTCGATCGAAAGCCCGCGCCGGTGATCGTGAGCGCCATCGGGTACCCGAACACCACCGGGCACCCGTGCGTCGACTGGCGCATCGTGGATTCCACCACCGATCCAGCGGGCGCCGACGCGTTCTGCACCGAGCGGCTGACGCGCATCGATCCGTGCTTCCTGTGCTACTCGCCGTTTGCGGAAGCGCCGCAGCCCGCGATGCCCGCGGAGGGAACGCCGTTCACGTTCGGATCGTTCAACCTGGCGGCGAAGGTCCGCGAGCAGACGGTGGAACTCTGGAGCGCGGCACTTGCCCGCGTGCCGGGTTCGCGGCTCCTCCTGAAGAGCAAGTCCATCTCCGACCCCGCGCTCCTGCGCCGGCTGATGGCGCGCCTGGAGGCGGGCGGCATCGATCCCGCGCGCGTGGACGTGGCGCCGTACACGAAGACCAACGCCGAGCACCTGGCGCTCTACTCGCGCGTCCACGTTGCCTT
>CAMBSR010000265.1 GCA_945870475.1 Phycisphaera mikurensis NBRC 102666 | reverse complement strand
AGGTCCTGCGCCAGGCGCGCAAGATCCGACGATTCCGGCAGGTCGCGCAGGTGCTCGGGCGTGCGGTCGTAGTCGGGCAGGTAGTGGTCGGTGCTCACCACGCATGCGGAGAGCCGCCGCGCGAGCGTCGACTTCCCCGCCGCCACCGCTCCGGTGATCCCCACCACGGCGCGCCCGCCCCGCGTCCGCGCCGCGGCCAGGATGGCGTCGGCGGCTTCCTCGAAACGAACGATCCGCGGCTCATGGTGCACGTCCGCAGGATAGGGCCCGCCCTGCGCATCTCCGTATGCTGCGCCCGCGCCTGCACCGTGCGGCGCCCGCACCGACCGCCGGAGAACGCATGCAGCACTACACGGGCCTTCTCGGCGTCGTCTTCATCCTGGCTCTCGGCTGGGCGCTCTCCACCGACCGCCGCGCGATCAACCGCCGCACCATCCTTGCCGGCGTCGGCCTGCAGTTCGCCATTGCCTTCCTGTTCCTGCGCTTTCCGCCCGTGGCGGCGGTGTTCACGCTCTTCGCCACGGGCGTCACGCGGGTGATCGGGTTTGCCGAGGAAGGCACCCGGTTCGTCTTCGGAAACGCCGCCGATTCCTCGGCCGCGTGGGGCTTCATCTTCGCGGTGAAGGTGCTCCCCATCATCGTCTTCTTCGCCTCGCTGATGGCGGTGCTCTACCACCTCGGCGTCATGCAGCGCGTGGTGGCGGTCCTGGCCGTGGTGCTGCGCCGCGTGCTCGGGATCAGTGGCGTCGAGGCGCTCTCCGGCGCAGCCAACATCTTCCTGGGGCAGACCGAGGCGCCGCTCACCGTGAAGCCGTTCATCGCCGGTATGACGCGCTCGCAGCTCATGTGCATCATGGTGGGCGGGTTCGCCACCATCGCCGGCAGCGTGATGGCGGCCTACATCGTCATGGTCGGCGGCGACGACCCGGCCGCGCGCATCGAGGTGGCCCGTCATTTCATGACGGCAAGCGTCATGAGCGCGCCCGCCGGCATCGTGATGGCCAAGCTCATGCTTCCCGAGACGGAGAAGGTGGCCGACGAGTCCTTCGACGCGCTCCGCGCGCTGCCGCGCACCACCTCCAACGTCATGGACGCCGCCGCCGAGGGCGCCACCGACGGCCTTCGCCTGGCCCTGAACGTGGCCGCCATGCTGGTGGCGTTCGTATCGCTGATCGCGCTTCTCAACTGGCCGCTCGCCGCACTCAGCGAGGTGGATGCCGGCTGGCTTCCCATCGCGCATTGGCGTGAATCCATGGGCCTTCCGGTACTCACCTTCCAGAACATCCTTGGCATCCTGCTGCAGCCGCTTGCATGGCTGATGGGTGCGGGCAGCGAGTCGCGCACCGTGGCGTCACTCATGGGCGAGCAGGTGATCGCCACCGAGTTCGTCGCCTATGCCGACCTTGCCACGCAGGTGAAGGCGCAGACCATCTCGCCGCGCGCGCAGACCATTTCCACCTACGCGCTGTGCGGATTCGCCAACCTGGCGTCGATCGCCATCCAGATCGGCGGCCTCGGCGCCATGGCGCCGGAGCGTCGCTCGGACATCGCCGCCATCGGCCTGCGTGCCATGACCGCGGGCGCGCTCGCCTGCTGGATGACCGGCGCCATCGCCGGCGTGTTCGTTCCCCAGTGATCCTGCGCGCGATGCAGTGATCGTCAGCGGTAGCCGGTGCGCACCGTCTCCACGGCGGCATCGTCGAAGCGATCGTCGCGGCGCATCTGGCTGAAGAGCGCCAGGAGCTCGGTCTCGGTGAGCCGCTTCTTCTCCGCGCCCGCAACATCCAGGTAGACGCGCCCACGGTGCATCGCCACCAGGCGATCACCCAGCGTCGCGGCCTGCTGCATGGAGTGCGTCACCATGATGGTGGTGCTGCTCGAGCGCGCCACCAGGCGCGTGGTGAGGTCGATCACCAGCTCCGCGCTGCGCGGGTCGAGCGCTGCGGTGTGCTCGTCCAGCAGCAGCACCGGCGGGTTCGTGAGGGTGGCCATCAGCAGCGTGATCGACTGCCGCTGGCCGCCGGAAAGCAGGCCGATCGGATCATCGAGGCGCTCTTCGAGCCCCAGCCCGATCTGCGCCAGGAGGTCGCGCCATTCGCCGCGCCGCGCGCCGCGCAGGAGCGGGGCAAGGGTGCGCCACCTGCCGCGCTTGGATGCCAGCGCAAGGTTCTCCGCCACGGTGAGGCCCGGCGCCGTGCCCGCGAACGGATCCTGGAACACGCGGCCCACCACGTGCGCGCGCCGGTGCTCGGGCCACTTCGTGATGTCGGTGCCGTCCACCACGATGCGCCCGGCGTCCAGCGCGAACGCGCCGGCGATGGCGCCCTGCAGCGTGCTCTTGCCGGAGCCGTTGGTGCCGATCACCACCGTGAGCGAGCCAGGTGCGAATTCCAGGTTGACGCCCGCCAGCGCGCGAACCTCGTTCGCGGTGCCAGGGTTGAAGGTCTTGCGGACGCCGTCAAGCGTGAGCATGCGCGCCTCGCTTCCGTGCAAGTCCCTGCAGCCAGCCCGGTCCCACGATGGCGGCCAGCACCACTACCGCCGTCACCAGCCGCAGGTCGTTGGCATCGAGGCCCATGCGGATGGCAATGGCCACGAGCAGCCGGAAGAGCACCGCGCCCATCACCGCGCCCACCACCGCCAGCGACACCGAGCGCACCGGTCCGACGAGCGTCTGCCCCAGGATCACGCTTGCCAGGCCCATCACGATCACGCCGATGCCCATCTGCGCGTCGGCAAAGGCCTGCATCTGCGCAAAGAGCGAGCCGGAAAGGGCCACCAGCATGTTGGAGAACGCAAGTCCCAGGACGGTCATCCGGTCGGTGCTGGTGCCGAGCGCACGCAGCATGCGCGCGTTGTCGCCGGTGGCGCGCATGGCGGCGCCCAGCTCGGTCTTCAGGAAGAGGCAGAGGAGGAGCGTGGCCACCGTCGCCATGCACAGCGTGGCCACCAGCAGGCCCACGTCGCTGCTCGGCGCCGTGCGGCCGAGGAGGGTGACCTCCGGGCCGAACCATGCGCGGGCGGATTCCTCGAACGGAGTGAAGAGCGTGCGCGCGCCGATCGGCAGGTTGCTCGCGCCCATCACGCGCAGGTTCACTGAATAAAGCGCGGTCATCACCAGGATGCCCGAAAGCAGCGCGTTCACCTTGAAGCGCACGTGGATGACGCCGGTGACCGCGCCCGCCATCATGCCGCCCGCCATGCCGGCGAGCGTTGCCGGCACCGGGCTCCAGCCGAGCGCCAGGAGCCGCGCGGTGATGGCCGCACCCAGCGGGAAGGATCCATCCGCCGTGATGTCCGGCATCTG
>CAMBSR010000264.1 GCA_945870475.1 Phycisphaera mikurensis NBRC 102666 | reverse complement strand
GCGCTCCTGCATGGCCTCGAGCAGCGCGCTCTGCACCTTGGCGGGCGCGCGGTTGATCTCGTCGGCAAGCACGATGTTGGCGAACACCGGTCCCTTCTTCACGCTGAACTCGTGCGTGGCCGGGCTGTAGACCATGGTGCCGATCAGGTCCGACGGCAGGAGGTCGGGCGTGAACTGGATGCGGTGGAAGCTGGTGCGCAGCGCCGCCGCGAGCGTCGACACCGCGGTGGTCTTCGCGAGTCCCGGGACGCCTTCGATGAGGACGTGGCCGTTGCAGAGGAGGCCGATGACCAGGCCCTCGAGCAGCTCGTGCTGCCCGACGATGACCTGCTGCAGCTCCTGGCGGAGGAGCGCAAACGGCGGGTGCGCCGCCTTGACCTTCTGCTCGATGGCACCGATGTCCTGCTGGGTGATGGTTGGCATGTGCTTGGTGTCTCCGAAAGATGCGCCGCACGGCGCGGTGGCTTGACGATGAGGGGTATCAGGATATTTCCGGCAGGCCCGGCTTTCACGCATTCACGCGGTCGGCCACCGGAAGGTGGCGCCGGCGGGATCCCGCGCATCACCACTCGTAGGCGTGCACCACGGCCTGGGTGCCGGAACGTGCGTGCCCCGCCTCCGCAAGCGCTGCATAGGTGCGCTCGGCGGCGGTGGCACAGGGGAGGTTGAGGCCCATGGAACGC
Organism: Phycisphaera mikurensis NBRC 102666; assembly: GCA_945870475.1. Classification (GTDB taxonomy): domain Bacteria; phylum Planctomycetota; class Phycisphaerae; order Phycisphaerales; family SM1A02; genus UBA966. The sequence goes on along the minus strand of CAMBSR010000264.1, from coordinate 2,642 downwards.
GCCTCATCGAGCGCGATACGAAGGTCCTTGAGGAAGTGTTCGATGAAGAACCCGGGTGCAAAGTCATTTTTCAGGATCCGGGGTGCCAGGTTCGCCAGCGACCAGCTGGCGGCCGCCCCGCCGCCCACGGACTGGAGGACGGTTTCCGGGTCCAGCCCGGCACGCTTGGCGTAGGAGAGGGCCTCGGCCATCCCCAGCATGGTGCCGGCGATCAGGAGTTGGTTGACCATCTTGGTGTGCTGGCCGGCGCCGGCTTCGCCTTGGCGTACCACGGTCTTGCCGACGCGGGCCAGGATGGGCTGGGCCGCTGCGAAGGCCGCTTCCGATCCGCCGCACATGATGGAGAGGGTGGCGTTGCGGGCGCCGATGTCGCCGCCGGAAACGGGGGCGTCCAGGCAGTGGATGCCGCGCTCGGCAGCCCGGGCGGCGATCTGGCGGGCCAGGGCAGGGCCGCTGGTGGTGAAGTCGATGAGGAGCGAGGGGGTGTTCGTCGCAGCCAGGGTGCCGCTGGAGCCCAGGTGCACCGATTCCACGTCCGCGGGGTAGCCAACCATCGAGCAGACGATCGATGCCTGCTCTGCCGCCTCCCGGGGCGAATTGGCCCAGGTGGCGCCTTGCGCCAGCAGCGCCTCCGCGCGCTCTCGGGTGCGGCTGTAGAGAATGACGGGGTGTCCCGCCGCCAAGAGGTGCCCTGCCATGGAACGCCCCATGACGCCTGTTCCGATCCAAGCAATGGTGGCCTGCGACATGCCGGAAGCCTAGCCGTGCGCCCGCTCAGGTGCCGATAAGCGAACGGGACGTTCCCCTTGCATGCATGGGGTTCTCCGCTACACTGCTCGACTCGGCGCAGTCAGCCTGCGCGAGGAGAACACCATGTCGAACACCGCATCCGCCAACACCGTCCACTACACGATCACTGCCGTCCCGCAGGAGGCTCGCCGCAAGCAGACCCTCCTCCGCCTGATGCGCATGAACCCCGGTGTGCAGGGCGCGCTCAACCGCCTCAAGCGCGAGCGCCTCCGCAGCGGCAACCGTCGTTGCGCACGCGCCGGCCGCATCTGGCTGGCCCGCGAGGAGTGCACGCGCGTGGTGTTCGTCGAGAAGGGTGCCCAGTTCACGCTCCGCATGACCCCGCAGATCGCGGCGGACGTGAAGAGCGTGGAGAAGTACCTCCAGGCGAAGGCGGGCTGATCGCCCTCCGGCGACTCCCCAGCCATGACGATCTTCTTGGCCCTGTGTGCGGGACTGGGACTCTCGGCGGCCTGCGGCCTCCGGGTTTTTCTGCCGCTCTTCGTCGCAGCCGTGGCTGTCCGTGCCGGTGGCTTGTCCGTCGGCACGCAGTTCGACTGGCTCGGCTCGAACGCGGCCATCGTGGTCTTCGGTACTGCCACGGCGGTCGAGATCGTCGGCTTCCTGATCCCCTGGGTTGACCACGTCCTGGACCTGCTTGCGGCGCCGTTGGCTGCCCTTGCCGGTTCCGTGCTCATGTGCAGCCAGCTGCTCACCCTCTCCGTCACCTCCGTTGACGGCACCGCGGTGGAGCCCCTCCTGAACCCTGCGGTGGCGTGGTCCCTCGGCATCATCGTCGGCGCCGCCACGGCCTCGGGCGTGGAGGCCGCCTCGATCGCCGGCCGGCTCTCGAGCTCCGTGCTGACCATCGGCTGGCTGAACCCGATCTACGGGATGATCGAGACCGCACTGGCGTTCATCGTGACGCTCGGCGCCATCTGGATTCCCGTCATCGTGGGCGGCATTGTCCTGCTCATGCTCCCGGTGGTGCTCTTCGCCATCTGGCGCATCTTCGCCTGGCGCAGCAAGCAGCGCCGTGCGCACGAGGAAAAGCTGCGGCACGCGCGTGAGCGCATCGCCTATTCGATTTCCCACCACAACGAACGCATTGCCGGCGCGCCGCATGACGGCCCCGGCCCTTCGACGCCGGCCTGACCCGCGCAGGTGCGCCCGGAAGGGTGCCCGATTGCGCCGATCGCCCGAATCCTGGTCCACCCCATGCCGGACTTCGACGCACTCTGCCGCGACTTCTGCGTCAACCAGAAGCTTGCACTGAAGATGGACCTGCCCGCTGCCCGCGAGCCGGTGCTCGACCTGTTCGGTCGGCTCCGCAAGGACATGCCGCGGCTATCCAACCTGCAGCGCTACCCGGACGGCGAGGTGGCCCTCGAGTCGCCAGAGGACGAGCGCGACTTCCTGTGGGTGGCCATGCGCCAGACCTCGCTGAAGAGCGGCTGGGTGAACCCCGGCACGCTGCAGGAGGCGTACCGCATGCACCGCACGGTGCTCGACGTGGCCCCGTACTTCCTCTCCATCAGCCCGCTCGACGTGGACCACCTGGAGCTGGTCTATGCCTTCGACTTCGACTGCTCGGGAAACCGCGACGAGGTGGTGATGGACGCGCTGCTGGGCGGTTCGCCGCTCGGCGACTTCGCGGAGAGCACCACCGACACGGTGATCGATTCGCAGCCCTTCATGGCGATTGCGCTCTCCGATTCGCCGGAGATGCACGTCTACCTTGAAGTGAAGACCCGGCTTCCGCGCGGGGAGCTCACCGCCTCGCGCGAAGGGCTGGAGCCGCTGAGCGTCATGCTCACCGTGCGGCGCACGGGGCCGGTGAAGTCGCTTGCCGA
>CAMBSR010000263.1 GCA_945870475.1 Phycisphaera mikurensis NBRC 102666 | reverse complement strand
GCGCCGAGTGCCTGCAGCCCGAGCAGCTGGGTGCCGGCGCCAGCATGTTCGTCTCGGGCTACCGCGTGGCATTCGTGGCGCTCGGTGGCGGCGTGATGCTGGCGGCAGGGACGGTCTCCTGGACCGTGGCATGCGTGGCGGCCTCCGCGGCCATGCTGCTTGGCATCGTGGCCACGCTGCAGGCGCGCGAACCCGCGCAGAACGCCGGCGCACGCCCCGGCCTCCGCGATGCGGTCGTGCGCCCGCTTGCGCAGTTCTGGCAGGTCTGGGGCCCGCGCGCACTGCTGTTGGCCTGCTTCGTGCTCCTCTTCAAGCTGCCTGACCAGATGGCGGGTGCCATCACCACGCCGCTCCTCATGAACGGGCTCGGCTATTCCAGCGAGGCGATCGGCGGCGTGAACCAGGTCTTCGGCTTCGGCATGACCATCGTGGGTGCAGCCGCGGGCGGATGGATGGTGGCGCGCTTCGGGCTGGTCCGCTGCCTCTGGGCCTTCGGCATTGCGCACTGCGTGAGCATCGTGGGATTCCTGGTGCTTGCGCTTGCCTACGGCGCCACGGTGAAGGCCGTGCCTGCCGTCGCGCCGCCCATCTGGCCGCTGATCCCGGTCATCGGCGTGGAGAACGTGGTGATCGGCATGGTGACCAGCGGGTTCGTCGCATTCCTCATGCAGATCTGCGACCGCCGCTACACCGCCACGCAGTACGCGCTCCTCACCGCGCTGATGGCCGCAGGCAACGCGTTCGCAGGCAAGTTCGGCGGGATGCTGGCGGCGCAGCTCGACTATCCGCTGTTCCTGGTGGCGGCCATGCTCTCGGGGGTGCCGGCCTTGGCGCTGATTGCGTTCGTGCAGCCGCCGGAATCTCCGGAGCCTTCGAAAACGGCGTGATTTCAGGGACGTTGGCTGCGGGGGCGCCGGAACGTTGCTGCGCTACGATGACCTTCCTATGCCTGACGTCGCCACCGCTTCGACGCCCGCCGCCACGCCCCGCCGCCCGCTCACCTACAAGGATTCCGGAGTCGACATCGACGCCGGCGACGAGGTGGTGGACCGCATCAAGGGCGTCCTGAAGCGCACCCACGGCCCGCGCGTGATGGGGCAGCACGGTGCCTTCGCCGGCATGTTCCGCCTGGACTTCAACCAGAAGCTCTTCAAGCGCAACTACCGCGACCCGGTGCTGGTGGGCTGCACCGACGGCGTGGGCACCAAGGTGATCCTGGCCGCCGAGCGCAGGATCTACGACACCGTGGGCATCGACTGCGTGGCGATGAACGTCAACGACCTCATCGTGCAGGGTGCCGAGCCGCTTTTCTTCCTCGATTACCTGGGCCTCTCCAAGCTGGACCCGGAGGCCACCGCCAAGATGATCGAGGGCGTCGCCAAGGGCTGCGAGATCGCCGGCTGCGCGCTCATCGGCGGCGAGTGCGCGGAGATGCCGGACATCTACAAGCCGGGCGACTTCGACATCGCCGGCTTCTGCGTGGGCGTCGTGGAGCTCGAGCGCGTGGTGGACGCCGCACGTGTCAAGAAGGGCGACGTGGTCATCGGCCTGCGCGCTTCCGGCGTGCACTCGAACGGCTTCTCGCTGGTGCGCCGGATCGTGAAGGACGCCGGGCTGGACCTCGACCGGGTCTACCCGGAACTTGGCCCGGACCCGCTCTGGAAGGTGCTCCTGGAACCCACCCGGATCTACGCCAAGCCGATCATCAAGCTGCTCTCCGGCTACCGCAAGAAGAAGGTGGTGAGCGGCATGGCCCACATCACCGGCGGCGGGCTGCCCGGAAACCTCTGCCGTGCCCTGGGCCCCAAGGTGGACGCGGTGCTCGACCCCGCGGCCTGGACCCCGAACCCCATCTTCCCGTTCCTCCAGGAGCACGGCAACGTGGAGCAGGAGGAGATGTACCGGGTGTTCAACATGGGCATCGGCTACACGATCATCGTCCGCCCGGCCTTTGCCGATGCCGTCTGCGCCAAGCTGGCCAAGATGGGTGAGAGTGCGGCAGTGATCGGGGAAATCGTCAAGGGCACGGGCGAAGTCCGGATCTGACGGCCCGTCCGAGAACAATTCGAATTCGTGCGGCCCTCGGCAATTCGCCGGGAGCCGCGCTCGTTTCTCCGGTGCAAGTTTCACCCGTGTGCTGCGGGTGTTTGGGCCTTCCGAAGGCCGATCGTGCTGCATTTCGCCCCGGTCGAGCGAGCAGAAGTTCCCGGGAACGCCTCCCCGCCGAATAACCGCGGTCCGATTTCGTTCTATTTCCGTAAATCCGCAGTTGTGTTCCTCACGGTTCACGCCATAGTTACCGAGGAACCGGGTCGGCTCCCTGATGGAAGTTGTCCCCCGTTCACGTTTGTCGGTATGTCCACGAAGTCTTGGTGATCGGCCTTGGTGCCTGGCGCTCACCGCTCTCAGTCTGAAGGCACCGGAACTCACTGAAAGGACGCATCAGTCATGAAGTGTCGCAACATTCTGACGGTCGCCACCCTGACCGGAGCCGCTCTGACGGCCTCCGCGATGGCGCAGACCACGATCTACACCTGCACGTTTGACACCCCGCCGTACGCGGCTGGATCCATCGACGCGCAGCAGAGCTGGGTGACCGCGCAGGCGGCCGCCCTGGCCCCCGGCCTCACCAGCATGGCGATCAGCGCCACCGCTGGCTCGCTGGCCCCGCAGGCCGGCAATGGCTGCTTCTTCTCGCAGAACGGCGATAGCGCCACCACCTCCGGCCGCTTCGCCTTCCAGGCCGGCGCCGGCAAGCCCATCGTCGACGCGATCAACACGGCTTGCGCCGCAAGCGCGACCTCGATCGAGTTCTCCTGCTACATGGTGCCCCCGACCCCGACGACCTCCGGTACGTCGCTCGTCGGCGCTCGCCACGGCATGGTGCTCTACGTGACCGACGCCACCGGCGTGCCCACCAAGTCTGCTGTCGGCTTCCAGTGCCGCGCCTTCGACAGCCAGGTCTATGTCGTGCAGTGGCTCGACGTCGGCCAGCTCGGCGTCACCACGGCCGGCAACTACCTCATCAACTTCACCACGCCGCTCACGCTGACCGCGGGCACGTGGAACGCCGTCGGCTGCAAGTGGCTGCGCGAGACCGGTATGCCGCAGGTCAAGATCAACGCCGGTGAATGGACCGACGTGGTCGCCACCTCGACGATCGGCTACGTCGCCAAGGAGTTCGACATCGTGAACACCCGAGGTGGAACCACGGGCGGCGCGATCAACACCGTCTCCACCGTGGCCTACATGGACACGCTGGCGATCGCGGCTTCGCAGCCGGCCTACCCGCAGTGCAGCTCGTCCGCGGGCGACTGCGATGCTGCCCACCCGACCGGTGGCTGCAACATCATCAGCTGC
>CAMBSR010000262.1 GCA_945870475.1 Phycisphaera mikurensis NBRC 102666 | reverse complement strand
GTGACGCGTGGTGTGGGGATTGCGGCGAGCAGTGCGGTCATCGCGGCGTCTCCTTGCGTGGAGACATCGTGCGCGGCGTTTCGCTGCGGGTGACTTCCGGTCGCGGTGCTCCCGCACCGGCATCACCGCGCAGCAGTTGGCGCAGCACGGCGAGTCGGGGTGGGTCGTCGTTGGCGGTCGCGGAGCGACCATCACGCGCTTCGTCGTAGACCTCGACGACGGCCAGTGCGAGGCCGGGGAAATCGCTAGGTTCCATGCGTGATTCCACGCGCAGGCCGGGGACGGCGAACGACTGGTCGGCTTCGTCGGGGATGCCGGCTTCCATGCGCGCGAGCGTGCTGCGGGCAAGGTCCATTGCAAGCGAACGTCGCGCGGCGCGTGCGCCGTCGGTGACGGAGCCGTCCACGGCACCCAGCACCACCACGCCCGCGAATGCGAATACCGCGGTGGCGAGGAGCACCTCGAGCAGGATGGAGCCGCGGCGGATCATTCGCGAGGTTCCTTCCTCACGGGTGGCGCGCCATCCACGCGGCGCACCTCGCCGAGCAGCGGATCGATGGCAATGCGCGCGGCGCGAGCACCATCGGTGATCCACAGTTCGCGCACGGCTGCAGCGCTGCCATCGGGCAGGAAGAGCGCGATGCGCTCGTCGCCCGCGGAGGCGGCGAATTCGGAACGGACGTCCTCCTTTGCGGGTGGCTCGACGCCGGCGCGTGCCGATCCTTCCATGGTGCGCGAGGCCCATGCCTCGGGAATGCGCGCATCGAACCCGCCTTCGTCCACGCCGCCGCCCACCTGCGCTTCCACGCCGGTGCGGGCGGCGACGTCGGCCACGCGTCGTTCCATCTGTGCCTTGAGCCGCTGTGCCTTCTTCGTGCCGCGCAGTGCGCCTTCCATGCCGTCCACGGAATCGGCGCCTTCGGCACCGTCCTCGGCCTGGCGCAACAGGTCCACCGCACGCACTTCCAGCCGCGCGCCGTCCTCGGCCACCACCAGTTCCACCACAGCGCCCTCGCGCTGCGCCCATGCGCGCGCGGACATGGCCTGCGAGACGGTGTCATCCACCGTGCGTTCGAACGCCTGCTGGTCGAGCACCTGCGAGCCATACGGCAACGCGATCGCCGACAGCGCCACCAGCACGCCCACGACGAGCAGCAGTTCGATCAACGTGAATGCGCGGCGCGCGCGCACGGCCGTCACCGCGGCGACGCGGTGCCTCCGGTCGAGCTGCTGGAGGACCCGGAATTGAAGTCGCCGAAGTCGCCGTCCTGGTTGCCCTTGCCCTTGGCCAGGGAGATGTCGTCCTCGGTGTTCTCCTGGCCATCCGGGCCGACGGAGACGATGTCGAAGCCGACCGCCACGTCCTCGGCGGGGAACACGTAGACCCACTCATGGCCCCACATGTCCTTCGGCACGGCGCTCTCCAGGTACGGGCCGGCCCAGCGGCTGGCGGAATCCTCGTCGAGCGCGCTCTTGTCCCAGAGCACGACCACGCCTTCCTCGGCGGTGGGCAGGCGCTTGACGTCGTTCTTGAACATCATGATCGCCTTCTTCATCGCCTGCATCTGCACCGTCTGGGTGCCCTCGTACGCCTTGTCGGACTGGCCGCTCAGGTTGTAGAGGACGATCCCGCCGAGGGCGAGGAGGATGCCGATCACGATCAGCAGCTCGAGGATGGTGAACGCGCGGCGCGTACGGCGACGAAGGGTGGTGGAACGCATCGATGGGGTCTCCTGCTCCGGGGACTTACCGGGACGCCCGGGGCGGGTTGCGGCGCGCGAAGCGGGGGAGCCAGAATGCGCGCCCGTGCAGGCACGTGGCGCGGGGAAATCCCTGCGCCCGGGCCGTCAGCGCGACTTCTCCCGGACCTGGTCGAGGTAATTGCGCCAGTCGGCGGCGGTTTCCTCGTCGGGAGCGAGCTCGACGGCAGCGGTCAGGTCCTTGACGGCGGAGGCCGGATCGCCGAGCTCGGCTCGGCAGAGCCCGCGCACCAGGAGTGCCACACCGCGGACGTAGCGACGGTACTCGGCCTCCTCCTCGGCGTCGGCGGGACCAGCGTCCTTGCCATCGACGGCCGAGGAAGCCGGCGGCGCGTCGAGCTCCTTGAGAACTCGTTCGGCGATCTCGAGGCTGCGCTGCGGCTCGCCTTCGGACAGCCAGAGCTCCGCGACGCCGAGCTCGGTGGTCGGTTCGATGTCGAAGCCCTGGGCACGCGCGTCCTTGAGCAGGCCGTCGGCCGAGGAGATCTCCTCGGCGGCCACCGCGCGCTCGATGCGCACCATCTGCAGGAGCGAGCGCGCAGAGCGGTCATCCTTGTTGCGCTCGACGAGGGCGCGGGCGAGCTGCTCGGCACGATCGAAGTCCTCGTTGTCGAGCGCGGACTGGATCTCGAGCTCCTCGACGCTCATCGCGTCGGCGGCGTCGGTGGCCCCCTTCGCCTCGGCAGCGCCCTTCGCGGCCTCGTCGGCGGCATCCTCGGCCATCGCCACCATTGCGTCGCGCTTGGCCTTTGCGGCGCCAGTGATGGTCATTGCCTTGTTCACGCCCAACGCCAGCGCCACGATCCCGGACAGCACGAACAGGAGAAGCAAGCCCACGAACGAGACCGCGCAACCGACGCCGAAGCCGGGCCAGAAGCCCGGACCCGTGCGGGGCGCGGGGGATGGCGTCTGCGGGTTCACCGGAGGGATGTCGGATGCGTGGCTCACGAGCGCAAGCGTACCCCGCGCGCCGTGTGCGTCGTCACGCCTGCCCGCCGAGCTGGAGCATCGGCAGCACCAGGGCGAGGAAGATGGAGAGCACCACTGCCGCCAGGAAGAGGAGAAGTGCGGGCTCCATGAGCTTCACCACCACGCCGAGCGTGCGGTCGACGCGGCGCTCGAGCGTGTCCGCCACGCCGCCGAGCACCGTGGGAAGGTTGTTCGCGCTCTCGCCCACCGAGATCATCTCCACCACGTCCGGCTCGAAGAAGCCGCTGTCGGCCAGGGGCTGCGCGAGCGGTTCGCCGCTGCGCACGGCCTCGGTGGCGCGCTCGACGCTCTCCACCAGGCGCGGGTGGCCGGCGGCATCGCGGGCGATGGTCATCGCCTGGATCATGGGAATGCCGTTGGCGAGGAGCGTGCCGAGAACGCGCGTGAAGCGGGCCACGCAGATGGCGCGAACCAATGCGCCGTACTGCGGCACGCGCAGCTCGGCATCGCGCACGCGCCGCTGCAGCGCAGGGCGGTGCCAGGCCCACCAGGCGAAGACGGCCGCGGCGACCAGCGCCAGCAGCATGAACGGCCAGCGCTCCACCAGCAGGTCGCTGACGCCCATGAGGAATCGCGTGGCCGCGGGCAGCTCGCCCTTCACGTGGAACTTCTTGAACTT
>CAMBSR010000261.1 GCA_945870475.1 Phycisphaera mikurensis NBRC 102666 | reverse complement strand
CGAGCATGCTGTCGGACGCATCCTCCGGGAGGTCATCGGCCGATGCGCGGATCTTGTTGATCTCGTCGATCTGCCCCGGCGAGAGCTTGACCACGTAGTCGGGCATCACGCCCCAGTCATCGGAGCCGGGCTTCTTGTGGACGAGGCGGCCCTTGGCCTGGCCCGGCTTCGGAGGCAGGAGGTAGTGCTGCACCGTGTACTTCACGTTGGCCTCGGCATCCACACCGCGGCCGCCGATGTCGTGCACTTCCTGCACGCTCCCCTTGCCGAAGCTGCGTTCGCCGATGACGACCGCCGCATCGTGGGCCTCGAGCGCACCCGAGACGATCTCGCTGGCGCTCGCACTGCCCTCGTTGATGAGGACCACCGTGGGCACGTCGGCGAGCGGCGCACGCTGGCGCTGCGCGGTGAAGGCGTACTGCTCCTGGCCGTCACGGTCCTCGACGCTCACGATGCGCCCCTGGCGCACGAAGGCGTTGGCGAAGGAGACCGCGCTCTGCAGCAGGCCGCCGGGGTTGCCGCGAAGGTCCAGGATCAGGCCGTTGATGTTGCGCTGCATCGACATCTCGCGCATCGACTTGAGGAAGTCGGTGAACGAGTCCTCGTTGAAGCCGGTGAGGCGGACGTAGCCGATGCCGGAGTCCTGGTCGATGAACCAGTCCCACTGCGGCTCGAAGCGCTGGTTGTAGCCGGTCTTGCGCCAGCCCTGCACCGAGTACATCTTGATCTTCTCTCGCGTGAGCTGGTAGTCGATGGGCTTCGGCTCGCTCTCGCGGGTGATGGTCAGCGTGACCGGCGTGCCGGCGGGGCCGGTGATGTTGTCGACCGCCTTGTCGATCGGCCAGTCTGCGGTGCTGGTGCCGTTCACGGCGACGATCTTGTCGCCGGGATGGACGCCGGCGCGCTTGGCCGGGCTTCCGTCGAGCGGGTTCACCACGACGATCTCGCGCTGCTTGGCACCGTCCTGGTTGCGCAGGAGGATGCCCACGCCCACGAAGTTGCCCTTGATCATCTGGTTGAAGCGGCGCATCCGGTCCGGCCAGACGATCTCCGTGTACGGGTCCTCGAAGTCGTGCGTGACCGTCGCCATGGCGCCATTGCCGAACTCGCGCGTGACGACCTCGAGGGGCAGCTTCACGGTGGCGGTATTGGCGTCCTGGAGCGCAGCGAACACCTTGGTGAAGGTGGCCTTGTCGACTTCCGGGGCACGCATGGCGGCGACGGCCGACTGCTGCTCGGAAACCGCCTTGGCGAAGGCTCCCGCAAGCGTGGGATCACCCAGCCCGGGGAAGTTCTCCTTGAGGGCAGGCGTGGTGGCCAGGAGGTGCACCATGGACAGGCCGCCCTCGATGAGCGGCTTCCAGCCGATGCGCTCCAGGTGCTCGGAGGCGATCTTCGACATCGCCTCGGCGAGGATGCGGCCGTTGATGCCCTCGATGGCCTGCTTCCAATCGTCCGCGCTCTTCTCGTTGAAGGGCGCGAACGGTTCCTTGCGATCCTTCTCGTCCAGGCGGTCATACTGCTTCTTTCGCAGTTCGTACCAGGCGCGCGGGGCGTACTCGAGCACCATCATCACGCGACGGCTCACGTCGGTCTCAAGCGCGTCGTCGTACTTCTGGTACTCGTTCTTCAGGGTCGAGCCCTCGTACAGCGAGCGCACGCGGTTGATGAGCTCCTCGGCCAACAGCCAGTCACCCTCGGCACGGGCCTCGGCGATGCGCTTGTCGGCCAGCGCGATGGCGGAGCGGACGCCCGGCGAGGCGAGGTCGACCTTCCAGTCCTCGCTGAGGAACTTGATGTACGCGGCGCTGATGAGCGCCTTGGTGACCTTGCCGGCAGCCACGGCCTCGGTCAATTCCTTGGACTTCTCCGCGCGCTGCTCGGCAACCTTCTTGGCGGTCTCGGCGATGTGCCCGTCGCGGCGGGCGACGGATTCGCGGAGGCGCTTGGCCGCGGCGCCGGATGCGTCGGCAGGGACCTTCTCCAGGAGGGCATCCACCTTGGCGCTGTCGCCCGTGCGCGCGGCATCCCAGAGCTCGTCGCTCCAGCGCTCCGCGTCCGAGGCCGCGGGCGCTGCGGCCGCCGGAGCGGGTGTCGCGGCCTGCGGGGCGGCCGAAGCGGCATGGAGGGGCGAGATCATGGCGAACGCCATCGCTGCACCCGCCGCAAACGCGGCGATGCTGGGCGACGGGACGTGGACGTTGCGGTGCATCGAGGAACCTCCGAGGACTCGGGACTTACGACTTATACTTCGACCAAGTTCGGCCCGGCGGGGACGAATTTCACGATCATTTCCACGAGGCACCCCCGATTCCACGCCCCCAAGGCCGTTCCAGCAGCAGACCGGATCCCTCCACGCAGGCGATTGCGGAGGATCTGCCCTGTTCCGGCTGCAGCTACAACCTGCGCGGCGTGCCCCGCGGGGGCAACTGCCCCGAGTGCGGCGCCTCGGTGCGCACCACGCTGGAAGGCATCGCCCTGGAGGAAAGCCGGCGCGAGGCCGCGGCGGATGCCATCCGCTCCTACGCCAAGAGCTTCCTGTTCGGCGCGCCGATCGGCCTGCTCACGATGGGCGCCTGCCTGGGCGCCCCGGTGGCGGTGCTTGCCCTGGTGGGCAGCTTCCAGCGGTTCGTCTCGCTCCGCAACGCGGCACAGGCGATGCCGTCCGCGGCCGGGGCTTCGACGCTCGAGTTCCAGCGCGCGGAACGCATGACGAAGGTCGAGATGGGAGTCGGGCTGCCGGCGGTGCTGATCCTCAACTTCTTCACCGCGGGCATCGGCGGCCCGGTGCTCGAGCAGGTGGTGACCGGCATTGTCGGCGCCGCATGGCTCGGAATCATGGCGCTCGGCATGGTGGCGGGAACCATGCTGGTGGACGCCACGGTGGCGCGCGTCGCGGTGGAGGCCGAGCGCCCGAAGCACGTGCTGAAGATCCTCTACGGAGCGGTGGCCGCACTGATGCTCGGCGGCATGCTGCAGGCAGCCGCGCCCGGCGTCGGCGTGGGCACCCTCATCGTCCTCGGCGGGGCCGCGGCGTGGGCCGTGTCCTGCGCCATGCTTGCGTTCCAGGGCTCGAACGTCGGCGACGAGATCGGCGCCGGCAAGCGCAAGCGCACGCTGGCCGCGCCGAAGGAAGCCCCCGATGACGAGGCACCACGCGTGGATCCGAAGCTCCGCGCCCGTGCGCAGCGCGAGCTCGAGGACGATTCGCCGATTCCGCTGGACTGAATCGCAGCAACAACGCACGCACTCACGCGCGGCGGTGAGGCCATTGCCGAACCGACGCCATTGGCACACACGGTGCCTGGCCCCCTCGCCGGAGGGGCAGTGGCGGCGCCATGCCGCCCGCCCCGCAAGGCGACGGGGGCCAGTCGACGCGCGGGGCAGGAAGTTGGACGTTCAACCGCACTCTTCGT
>CAMBSR010000260.1 GCA_945870475.1 Phycisphaera mikurensis NBRC 102666 | reverse complement strand
CCCTCGAACGCGCTTCGCGAGCCACCGCGAGCGGCGGCAACCGCGTCGATCCATGCGGGAACGGCGCCGATTCTCGAGAGGTCCGCGGCGCTGGCGGCAAGCGATTGCAAGGGCACGGCAGCGTCAGGTTCCGCGCCCGTGACGAGTCCCGGCAGCAGCTGTGCCACCGCAATGCCATCGCGCAGCGCGCGCGTGCGGGTGTCCACCGCGGCGGCGCGCAGGTCGGCGCGCAGCGCCTGGGCATCGAGCGTGATGCACGTGTCTGCGGCGGCGAGTGCATCCGCCAGCCGCTGCGCATTGCTTGACGAGTACGCGCCGGCAAGCGCCGAGAAGCCGGAAGCCACGGCGCCGGCCGTCCATCCCTCCGGGTGCGCCGCGATGCGGCCGCCGACGCCCAGTGCGCGCATGCACTCGGTGTCCGCGCGCATTGCGTCGGTGCCGTCGGCGGAGCGCGCGCGTGCGCACGCCTCGCGCAGGGCCGTCCGCGTCGATTCGTCCATCCACGTTGCCTGCGCGATGGTGTCCGCCACGGCAGGGGCGGCGGGCGTGCTTTCGGCCGCAAGTTGTGCCGCATCTGGCCACGCCGTCTCCGGCGGCTCGGGCGTCGCACGCTCCAGCAGCGCGACGGCCTCCTCCAGGGGCCGAAGCGTGGCTGCCAGCGCTTGCTCCGGGTGATCCGTCGGCGGCAGCGGGTCGAGTCCCTGTGCTGCGCCCGCGGTGAATCGCCTGAGTGCCTCGTTCACTGCGGCGGCACCCGTGGTGGTGGGCAGCGTGCGCTCCAGCACGCGGTCGAGGTCATTGCGCGCCGCGGTCATGCGGAGCCCGGCGATCACCATCTCCTGTGCGCCGAAGTCCGCGGCGGCGCCGTGGAACAGGAGGTCGAACGCAATGCGCCGGTACGCGATGCGTGCATCGCGCACCACGCCGGGTGCCAGCGTGGCCAGGGTGTCGAGCTCCTTGCGCAGCGTCGCCGCGTCGTCGATTGCGGCGTTGGAATCGGCGATCGAGCGGGGCAGGGCAGTGGCTGCAGCGGGCGGCGGGGTGGGGGCCTTCATCGCGCCGAGCGTCGCGGCGCAGCAAGCAATAATCAGCGCGCAGCGAAGCATGGCGATCATTCCGCACCCGCCTCGGTCGGCGCCGGTCCGTACCGCACCCACTCGAGCCGCAGCCCGTTGGGCGGAAGCGTCGGGCCGGTCACCGTCCGATCGCCGGTCTGCAGCGCATGCCGCACATGCGAGGCATCGATCCTTCCACGGCCCACCTCCACCAGCGTGCCGGCGATGATGCGCACCATGTTGTAGAGGAATCCGTTGCCGGCCACCTCCACGATGGCGCGCCCGGGTGCAGGTGCCAGCACCGTGCATCCATGGATGGTGCGGACGGTGGATTCGCGACCGTGGTTCACCTGCGCGAAGGCTGCGAAGTCATGCGTGCCCACCAGCGCGGCCGCCGCATCGCGCATGCGTTGCGGGTCCAGGTCGTACCAGGTGGTCCAGACGTGGCGGCGCTCGAAGAGGAGCGGCCCGTCGGTGCCGTGATCGCCGTGCGACATGGAGTAGCGGTAGCACTTGCTCACGCAGTCGGAGATGGGGTCGAAGCCCGGGTAGGAGAGCTCCGCGGACCGCACGCGCACGTCGTCGGGCAGGCGGCTGTTGATGGCCATCGCCAGTCGGTCGATGGGGATGCGCATGTCCGAGGTGAAGGCCGCCACCTGTCCGATGGCATGCACCCCGGCATCGGTGCGGCTGGCACCCATCACCGGAACGCGGGTGCCGATCGCAACGGCCACCGCCTGCTCCAGCACGCCCTGCACGGTTCGCAGCGCCGGCAATCCTGGCGGCTCCTGCCGCTGCCAGCCGTGGAAGTCGGTGCCGTCGTAGGCGACGACCAGTCGGAAGCGAGGCATGGCGAAAGGATAGGGAAGACCCGTCGCGGCATATTTGTTATCGGAAATACGAGGGCATGGCTCTTCATTTTGCGCACAATTCGTGACGGAATCGGTGCCCTCGGCAAACAAGTCTTGGACTTCGCGCGTGCTGGTTCTACAGTGGTTTGGCGCAGGCTTCCGGTCTACGCAGATCCTGAGTCTCTCAGCCCGCGTCGGCGGGCATCATCGCACTTCCCAACGGAGTCACCTGAGAAATGAAGACCTTTCTGATCGCGTCGTCGGCGCTTCTGCTGTGCGCCTCTGCTCACGCCCAGGTTGCCATCGACGGCACCGCCGAGGCCGCGTACGGCGTCCCCGCCGGCATCCAGGCGGTCGGCACTGGCTTCGGCAACGCCACCGATGGCCTTCGCGGCACCTGCAACGGCAGCGAGATCGATGCCATCTACGGCACCGTCGACGTCGCGGGTGGCTACCTCTACCTGGTCATCGCCGGCAACCTGCAGAGCAACTTCAACAAGCTGGACGTCTTCATCGACGCCAAGCCCGGTGGCCAGAACGCCCTGCGCAGCGACAACGCCGACGTCGACTTCAACGGCCTCAACCGCATGGGTCCGGACGCGGTCAACGCGCTCCCCGGCCTGAAGTTCGATGCCGGGTTCGAGCCGGATCTCTACTTCACGTGCACGGGCGGCAACGCCCCGTACACGCTCTACGCGAACTTCGCGCAGCTCCTGACGGATGGCGGCGGCGTCGGCGCGTACATCGGCAGCAGCGTGACCGATGCGACGACCGGCAACATCCTCATCGATGACACCACGTACGGCCTCCAGGTGGCGATCGACAACAGCAACGTTGCGGGCGTCGACGGGGATCCCGCCGGGTCCACCACCGGCGCCGGCGTGACCACGGGCGTGGAGCTGCGCATCCCGCTCACCTCCGTCCTTGGATGGGACGGCACCAGCCCCATCAAGGTTTCCGCCTTTGTCAACGGCGGCGGGCACGACTACGCGTCCAACCAGTTCATCGGCGCGCTTCCGGCCGGCCAGGGCAACCTGGGTGGCGACGGAAACGGCGGCTACGTCGGTGGTTCCACCGCGGCGCTGCGCTTCGACATGGCGAACTTCGACGGTGACCAGTTCGTGGTGATCGGTGGCGGCAACCCGCCGCCGGCCTGCCCGGCTGACCTCGACGGCGACAACGTCGTGGGCGGCTCGGACCTCGGCGCCATGCTCGGTGCGTGGGGCCCCTGCAACGGCGCCTGCCCGGCCGACCTGGACCAGGACGGCATCGTCGGTGGCTCGGACCTCGGTGGCATGCTCGGCGCGTGGGGCGCCTGCCCGAACTGATCACTGCCTCAGTGAATCTTCCCGCGGGCCCGGCGTTTGCCGGGCCCGCGGTGTTTTTGAGTCGTCGGCGTGTGTGACTGCGTGCGCCCCGCTGGCCCGCGCGCGCCCTCAGCGCCCGTCCAGCGCGTCCGGCAGCCGCACCCCATCCTCGCCCGGGGCGAAGAGGTGCGCAGCCTCCAGGGCGATCCGGACGCCCGCGGGG
>CAMBSR010000259.1 GCA_945870475.1 Phycisphaera mikurensis NBRC 102666 | reverse complement strand
CCCCGCGATCGTCTTCTCGCGCGGCACGCCCCGTATGATCGCGCGTTCGCGCATCCATTCGCTCTCGATCGGGGTTCCGTCCACCCCGGTCTGCCCGCCGCCGAATGCCAGCAGCGGAGCGCGTCCTGCTTCGAATGCCCCGAGCCCGGTCTCGAATCGATCGCTCGCACCCTGTGCATAGACGTGCACGGTCCCATCTTCGCCACGTGTTGCGCGGATCGCCCCGCCCAGCACCACGATCGCATCGGCCATCGGCAGCGTCCGAACGTCGACCGGCGGGAAGTCATGCTCGAGGAACAGGTTCACGGATCGCGCCACCAACGGCGTGCTCGCCAGATACAGCATCACCACGCTCGCCCCCGTCAGCCAGCACGCGAACCGCGCCTCCCCCGGCCGCTTGCCCCTTCGCCACGCGCGCAGCATCAGGAACACGCCCAGCGCGATGCCCATCATCAGCACGCACGACGGCATGAAGAACATCGACCACCAGCGGGTGGCGACGAGGTTCATACGCCCCGCGCTCCGCCTGCCACACCCATCTCCCGTGCCTCCCACCGCTCCGCGCCCACCAGCTGCTTCGCCAGCTCGCGAGCCGCGGGATCCGGCGCCACCATCGCCAGGATGACCACGTAGCCCTGGTCGTTGAGCATCCGCGCGATCTCCGCCGCGCGGCGCAGGTTCTCGCTGCGGTCCTCGTCGCTGAAGCCCAGGTCCTTGCTCAGGCCGCGGCGCATCGCCTGGCCATCAAGCATCACCACCGCCGCGCCTTCGTCGAAGAGCGTGCGCTCCAGCTCATGCGCGGCGCGCGTCTTGCCGCTGTGGGGCGGGCCGAAGAAGAGCACCGTCCGCGGCTTCTGGCGCCATCGGCGTTCGCGCTCCTCGGGGGTCACGAAGCTGGGCTTGTCCTCGGCGCGCTCGAGCGTGGCGAGCGCCTCCGTCTCCCAGTGCGCGCGCTTGCTGCCGGCCTCGGTGGCCAGGCGCACCATGCCGGCGCCCGCGGTGGCGTTCGTCATGCGGTCCACCAGGATCAGCGCGCCGGTGCCGTGGCACTCGCGGTAGCCGTCCACCACCACGCGCTCCTCGCACTCGAGCTCCACGCGGCCGATCTCGTTCAGGCGGAGCGTCTCCGCGGGGCTCGTGCCCAGCGTGTCCACGTCCACCTGCCAGCGCACGCGGCGCACGGTGCAGGGCGTCTGCTTGGCGCCGGTGCGCAGCATGAGCTGCTGGCCGGGCACGAGCGGCTGCTCCTGCATCCACACCAGGTCGCACTCCACGCGCTGCGTGACGGCCGGGTCGCGGCCGATGCAGACGATCACGTCGCCGCGGCTGCAGTCCACCTCGTCCTCGAACGTGAGCACCACGCTCTGCGGCGCATAGGCGATCGATGCATCGCCGCCGTCCTCGGCCGCGCGCGCGATGCGCCGGACGCGCGTTTCCCTGCCGGAAGGCAGCACCTTCACGCGGTCGCCGGGCTTGACGCTGCCGCTTGCGATCTGTCCCGCGAAGCCGCGGAAATCAAGGTCGGGCCGCAGCACGTACTGCACCGGCATGCGGAAGCTGGCGTCCGGGCTCGGCCGGTCCACCGGCACGCTCTCCAGGAGTTCGAGCACCGGGCTGCCGCTGAACCACGGCGTCTGCTCGCTGCGCTTCACCACGTTGTCGCCGTTGAGCGCGCTGATGGGCACGGCCACGGGGTCGGGAATGCCGATCCGCGCGCAGAAGTCCACGAACTCGCGCTCGATCGCGCGGAATCGTTCCTCGCTCCAGCCCACGATGTCCATCTTGTTCACCGCCGCCACCACGTGGCGGATGCCCAGCAGGCTGGCGATGAACGCGTGCCGCCGCGTCTGCGTGGTGACGCCCTTGCGCGCGTCGATCAGGCTGATGGCCAGCTGGCAGTGGCTGGCGCCGGTGGCCATGTTGCGCGTGTACTGCTCGTGTCCCGGGCAGTCGGCGATGATGAAGCTGCGGCGCGCGGTGGCGAAGTAGCGCCACGCCACGTCGATGGTGATCCCTTGCTCGCGCTCGGCCTTCAGGCCGTCCACCGCGAGCGCCAGGTCCAGCCCGCCGCCCGTGGTGCCGTGCACCTTGCTGTCCTTCTCGAGCGCGGCCAGGTGATCCTCGTAGATGCGGCCGGTGTCGTGCAGGAGACGCCCGATGAGCGTGCTCTTGCCGTCGTCCACGCTGCCGCAGGTGAGGAACCTGAGGAGCTCGTTCCGCTCGTAGCGCTGGAGGTAGTCCTCGACGCGCTCGCCTTCCTGCATCACCGGAGTCGACATCAGAAGTACCCCTCGCGCTTCTTCTCTTCCATGCTGCCGGACTGGTCGTGGTCGATCAGGCGGCCCTGACGCTCGCTGGTCTTGGCCATGAGCATCTCCTCGATGACCTGCTCGAGCGTCTCGGCCTCGCTCTCGATGGCGCCGCTCAGCGGATAGCAGCCGAGCGTGCGGAAGCGCACCTTCATCATCCTCGGCTTCTCGCCCGGGCGCAGCGGCAGGCGGTCATCGTCCACCATGATGAGCGCGCCGTCGCGCTCCACCACGGGGCGGGGCCTGGCCAGGTAGAGCGGCACCACCGGAAGCCCGTGCTTCCAGATGTAGAGCCACACGTCGAGCTCGGTCCAGTTGCTCAGCGGGAAGACGCGGATGGACTCGCCCTGGTTGACGCGGGTGTTGAAAAGGTTCCAGAGCTCGGGGCGCTGGTTCTTCGGGTCCCAGCGGTGGTGCCGGTCGCGGAAGCTGAAGACGCGCTCCTTGGCGCGGCTCTTTTCCTCGTCGCGGCGCGCGCCGCCGATGGCCGCGTCGAACTTCCACTTGTCGAGCGCCTGCCGGAGCGCCTGCGTCTTCATGACATCGGTGTGCACCTTGCTGCCGCTTGCCACGGGGCTCACGCCCTGGGCCAGGCCCTCTTGGTTGATGTGCACCCGCAGGTCCACGCCCAGGCGCTGGGCCGTGGCGTCGCGGAACGCGATCATCTCGCGGAACTTCCAGGTGGTGTCCACGTGGAGCAGCGGGAAGGGCGGCTTGGCCGGCCAGAAGGCCTTCATGGCCAGGTGCAGGAGCACCGTGCTGTCCTTGCCGATTGAGTACATGAGGACCGGCCGCTCGAAGCCGGCGGCGGTCTCGCGGAAGATCTGGATGCTCTCGGCCTCCAGCTCGTCAAGATGCGTGAATTCGGTGGACACGGTGGGGAAGGATGGTAGCGGTGGGGCAACGGCGGTGGACGCGCGTTCGGCCTGCCTGCCGCGCTCGTACGATGCGCCCGTGCACTCCATGCAGGAACAACCCGAACCGACGCGCGACCCGAACGTCCGCTGGCACGCCGGCACCGCGGACGCAGCCCTGCGCGCCCGCTGCGCTCGCCAGCGCGGCGTCACCCTCTGGCTCACGGGGCTGAGCGGCTCCGGCAAGAGCACCATCGCAGTGGAACTGGAGCGCTCGCTGC
>CAMBSR010000258.1 GCA_945870475.1 Phycisphaera mikurensis NBRC 102666 | reverse complement strand
TGCGCTTCCCTGGGTTTGGTTCTGGGTTTGGTCCGACGATTCCGTGGCCGGCTGCGAGGCAGGCGCCGGGTCCTGGGCGTTGGCGTGCTCTGCGGGAACTGCAGCCGCGGTGACGGCGGCCGCCAAGGCGAGGGCGTGGATCAGGGACGCGGGCAGGACACTGTCGGGCATCGGGGCATCGTAATCCCCTTGGAAAGAGCCGTTCGGCCGCCGTGCCGTGATCCGCGCCGTTGGGTGCAAGTGGCGGCCCCCGAATGCCGATAGTGGCTCCGGTCGAGGGCTATCATCCCCGTCCCCCACGCATTCGCGCGGGATACACACAGAGGATCGCATGCATCTGAACCTCCCCACCGGCCACTACCAGAACGGCGTCCACGGCAACATGGCCGCCACGCCGAACACCCTCGCCGCCGCCGGCATCGGCCGCGACATGATCCGGCCCGATCTCTACGCCAGCGTCTCCTACCAGCGCACGCGCGAGATGACCATCGACGAGCTGCTCCTCGAGAACCGGGTGGTGTTCCTCATCGGCGAGATCAACCACGCCTCCGCGGCGCGGGTGATGATGCAGATGCTCTACCTGGAGAACCAGAAGCGCGGCCAGGACATCAACTTCTACATCAACAGCCCCGGCGGCGCGGTCGATGACACGCTGGCCATCTACGACACCATGCAGTTCATCTCCAGCGAGGTGGCCACCTACTGCATCGGCCGTGCGTACTCGGGCGGCGCCGTGCTCCTGGCCGTCGGCCAGAAGGGCAAGCGCATCATCCTGCCGCACGCCAAGGTGATGATCCACCAGCCGCACGGCGGCGTGTACGGCCAGACCTCGGACATCCAGATCCAGGCCGAGATGATCCTCAAGATGAAGAAGCAGCTCAACGAGATCCTGGCCAAGCACACCGGCCAGACCGTGGAGCGCGTCACCAAGGACGCCGAGCGCGACAAGTACTTCAACGCCGACGAGGCCAAGGCCTACGGCCTGGTCGACGACGTGGCCAGCTTCCCGGAGAAGGGCAAGCGTTGACGCGATCGGAGCGCAAGCATCCGTTCGTGTCCATGGTGCCGAGCCACGCCGCGCCCGCGGCGGGCCCGCGAATGGACGAAGACGATGACGAGGACGGATACGTCTCCGTCCCGTTGGTCGTCGACAAGCGCGGCAAGAGCGAGGAACTGGTCGACCTGTACAGCCGCCTGCTGCGCGACCGCGTGGTGTTCGTGGGCGGCGGCATCTCGCGCCCGCTGGCGCAGGTGGTCACGGCGCAGCTCCTCTTCCTGGCCAACGAGGATTCGAAGGCCGAGGTGAGCATGTACATCAACAGCCCCGGCGGATCCATCTCCGACGGGCTGGCGATCATCGACACCATGCGCTTCATGCCGTGCCCGGTTGCCACGTACATCGTGGGCCAGGCCGCCAGCATGGGAAGCGTCATCGCCTGCTGCGGTACCAAGGGCCGGCGCTTCGCGCTGCGCCACGCCGAGAACCTGATGCACCAGGGCCGCATCGGCGGCTTCGAGGGCCAGGCCACCGACCTCGAGATCTTCGCGCGGCAGATGCAGCGCATCGAGGACGTCTGCAACAACCTCTACTCGGAGGCCACCGGGCACCCGATGGAGAAGATCGCCGCCGACTGCGAGCGCGACCTCTGGCTGAACGCCGAGGAGATGCTCCAGTACGGACTCATCGACCGAATCATCGAACGCATGCCCGTGGTTCCCCACGTGGCGCAGTGACGGAGAGACGAACACCATGACCCTGATCCCCATCGTCATCGAGAAGACCGGCCGCGGCGAGCGCGCCTACGACATCTACAGCCGCCTGCTGAACGACCGCATCATCTTCCTGGGCGGCGGCGTCTCGGACGTGATGGCGAATCTGGTGGTGGCGCAGCTCCTGTTCCTGGCGAACGAGGACCCGAAGGCCGAGATCAGCATGTACGTCAACAGCCCGGGCGGCAGCGTGAGCGCCGGCCTCGGCATCGTGGACACCATGCGCTTCGTGCCGTGCCCGGTGGCGACGTACGTCATCGGCCAGGCCGCCAGCATGGGCAGCGTGATCGCATGCAGCGGCACCAAGGGCCGCCGCTTCGCGCTGCCGCACGCCGAGAACCTGATGCACCAGCCGCTCATCGGCGGCGTCATCGAGGGCCAGGCCACGGATCTCGAGATCCACGCCAAGCACATCCTGCGCCTGCGCGACAAGCTGTACACGCTCTACAGCGAGAACACCGGCCAGACGAAGCAGCGCATCCACGACGACTGCGACCGCGACAAGTGGCTCAATGCGCAGGAAATGCTCGAGTACGGGCTGATCGACAAGGTGCTCGATCGCCTGCCCGGGAAGTGAGCGAGAGAGCGCTAAATAGGTGCCGTGTTAAAGCGGCACCTATTTCATCACGCCCCAAATGTCATCCACGCCGATGCGGAAATAGGTGCCGCTTTAACACGGCACCTATTTAGCGGCGGCGCGGTTATTGACTGCCACGATATTGGTGCCAGATGCACACGACACCAATTTCCGGGGTGGCGCGGGGGCATGGCGGGGCTATCTTGCAAAGGTCGCCTTCCGGTGGGGCAGGTTCGCCGCCCGGGGGCTTCCGAGGACCCATCCATGCTCCACTCCGCGCTTGCTTCCGGTTTCCGTCGTGCGGTCGTTTCGCTCCTTGCGGTCTGCGCCGCCGTGGCCTTTGCGCCTGCGGCCCACGCGCAGAACTGCGCCGGTGACCTGAACGGCGACGGCGCCGTCAACGGTGCCGACCTCGGCATCGTGCTCGCCAACTGGGGCGTGTGTCCGCCGAACGTCACGCAGGTGACGCCGCTCACGGGCAGCGTGCTTGGCGGCACCGTGCTGTCGATCACGGGCGGCGGGCTGTCCGAGGTGACCGCCGTCACCGTGGGTGGCGCCGCATGTACGCAGGTGACGGTGCTGTCGCCGACCCTGGTGCGCGCCACCACCCCGGCGGGCGCCGTGGGCCAGGCGGCCATTCGCGTGATCGCGCCCTCGGGCACCACGCTCGCGCCGCAGCCCTTCACCTACGTGCAGCAGCAGGTGTCGTCGATCGTGCCGAACACGGGCAGCTACACGGGCGGCACCGCCATCACCATCACCGGGCAGTACCTGGCAGGCACCACCGGTGTCACGGTCGGCGGCGTGCCGTGTACGAGCGTGGTGGCGGTGAGCGCCACGCAGGTGACGGCAGTGACGCCGGCCGGTTCGGTGGGCACGGTGGATGTGGTGATTTCAGGCTCAAAGGGCACCATCACGGTGCCGGGCGGGTTCACGTACCAGTCGATCGTGGTGCCGGCGTGGGCGACGCTCGTCGAGGCGCAG
Organism: Phycisphaera mikurensis NBRC 102666; assembly: GCA_945870475.1. Taxonomy (GTDB): domain Bacteria; phylum Planctomycetota; class Phycisphaerae; order Phycisphaerales; family SM1A02; genus UBA966. The sequence goes on along the minus strand of CAMBSR010000258.1, from coordinate 116 downwards.
CCCGACCCGGCGGTGGTGACCGACCCCGCACTGCGCGAAGCGATCGCGGCCACGGGCCTTGCGTGGCGCGTGCGCGACACGGCAACGCAGATCGAGATGCTCTTGGTGCCGCCGGG
>CAMBSR010000257.1 GCA_945870475.1 Phycisphaera mikurensis NBRC 102666 | reverse complement strand
TGTTCCAGCCCGCGGGTGACACCCCGGCTGTGAAGCCCGCCGCTCCCGCTGCTGCGCGCCCCGAGGGCGCACCCGCGCCCGGCACCGCCAAGCGCATGGTGGGCGACGCAAGCGTCACGCCGGTCCTCGAGAACGGCGAGTACCGCCTCCCGGAGATGGGCATGCTCATCGAGGCCCCGCTCCCCGAGGGCTACCCCGCCCCGACGCCGCCCGGGATGATCGAGCTCAAGACGTATCCCGTGGTCCGCCGCGCCGAGTACTCCGCGAAAGGCTCGAGCAACTTCGGGATGAACGTCGGCTTCTGGCCGCTCTTCAACCACATCAAGAGCCGCGACATCGCCATGACCAGCCCGGTGGAGATGGACTACCGGCCGTCCGGCGAGCGCACGCCGCTCACGCCGATGAAGGACGCAGACGGCACGTGGACCATGAGCTTCCTGTACCGCACCGTGAACCTCGGACCCACCGGCGAGGATGGGCGCGTGAAGGTGGTGGACAACCCGGAGCTCACCGTTGTGTCGATCGGCATGCGCGGCCAGTACGGCATGGGTGCGGTGAATGCAGGCCTCGAGGAGCTCACCAAGTGGTTCGACGGCCAGTCAGAGTGGGAGGCCTGCGGCGACCCGCGCGGCCTCAACTACAACGGCCCAGAGGTGCCGATGAAGAACAAGTGGAGCGAGGTGCAGGTGCCGGTGCGCCGCAAGGGTGCTGCGAAGGCGGCTGGTGCGGCTGGAGGAGCACCGGCGCAGGCCGTGCCTGCGGACGGCAAGGCTGCCCAGCCGAAGGCCGCGGACGCGCCCCAGGCGCCTGCGGCGAAGCCGGTCACGCCGCCTGCGGCCTGACGCCACCAAGCATCGGTGCATCCGGCGTGCGAAGCGCAAGCACGGTGATGCCAAGCACCACCATCAGCATGGACACCAGGACGGGTGTCGTGAGCGGACCGATGGCGAACACCCCGTCATCGGGCTCGCGATACGCCTCGCTGATGTTGCGCAGGACGCCGTAGCCGATGAGGAACGCGGCGCTCAGGGTTCCGGCGCGACGCGGCTTCCACCAGACGATGACCAAGAGCAGCATCAGCAAGGGTCCGTCCGTGATGGCCTGGATGAAGTTGTTCGGGTAATGCGCGGGCACGATGGTGGCGATCTCCTTGATCGCCTCGGGGTCACCCGTGTAGGCCATGGTGTGCAGGTGCTTCGCGGCGGCATATGCCTCGGGCGTGTTGGCCATGGCCAGCGCATCGTCCGGGTACTTCACGCTCCACCACGGCGGTGACTGCTGCATCGAGTCCGGCAACAGCTTGCCGGGGAGTTCGCCATTCACCCAGTTGGCCAGGCGGCCGAACATCAATCCGGGAGGCGTGATGAACGCGGCGGTGTCGACCATGCCGGCAGGGCTGATTCCGTGCTTGCGCGCGAAGAGCACGGATGCAAGCACCACGCCGGCGATGCCACCATGGCTCGCCATGCCGCCCTTGTGGATCTCGAGCACGCCCCAGAACGGAAACTGCGCCGTGAACTTCCAGAGGAGGAACTGGTCGTACAGCAGGATGTGGCCGAGTCGTCCACCGATCACGACACCCGCGATGCACCAGGTGATGTAGTCACCGGTGAGCGCGGGAAGCAGCTGCGTGCGGCCCGTGCGGGCGAGCCACCGCAGCACCATCCACGCCACCAGGAATCCCATGGCATAGGACAGGCCGTACCAGCGGATGCCGACCCCATCGGAGAACTGGATGGCGAACGGGCTCAGGTGGTGGACGATGCTCTCGGCAATCAGCGGCACGGCACGGAGTCTACGGATGGGGCGTACCATCGAACCGTGGTCACCGTGCACAATGCCGCTGGAATGCCGGAGTTCGCCCGCCCCTCGCATGAGGGCGACCTGAGCCCCTACATCCGCGAGCTGGTGGCAGGCCGGACCCTGAGCTTCGGTGATACCCAGGCGGCTTTTGCATCGCTGATGTCGGGGTCGTCGCACCATGCGGAGATGGGTGCCTTCCTGGCACTCCTTGCCACGCGCATGCCGACCGTGGACGAGCTCGCCGGTGCCGCCGCGGTGATGCGCGGGCACGTGGAGCGCGTGGAGACGGGTGTGCCGGCGGACCAACTCCTGGACACCGCTGGAACCGGTGGAACCGCCAAGCTCTTCAACGTGTCCACTGCCGCCGCCATCGTCGCCGCCGCCGCGGGTGCCACGGTGGCGAAGCACGGCAACCGAAGTCGCACCGGACGCGGAAGCGCCGAGGTGTTGATGGAGCTTGGTGTGAACGTGGACGCCGGGCGCGAGACGCAGCGGCGCTGCATCGACGAGGCGGGCATCTGCTTCTGCTTCGCGATCCACCATCACCCTGCCACGCGGCATGTGATGCCGGTGCGCAAGGCGCTGGGTTTCCCCACCATCTTCAACCTGCTCGGACCGCTCACCAATCCCGCGGGTGCGCGCCGCCAGGTGATGGGCGTGTATGCGCCGCAGTTCGTCCGACCGATTGCCGAGGCGCTGGCGCGACTCGGGTCGGTGCATGCGATCGTGATGCACGGCACCGATGGCATCGACGAGTGCTCGATCACGGCACCGACGCTCCTGGCGGAGGTGCGTGATGGCCACGTGACGGAACGGACCATCACGCCGCAGGAACTCGGGATCGAGCCGGTGTCGCACGAAGCGCTCCAGGCACGGGACCTGCAGCACGCGGCGGAACTGATGCGTGGCCTGCTGCTCGGCAACGTCCATGGCGCGCCGCGCGACATGCTGCTGCTGAACGCCGGCATGGCGCTGGTGGCAGCGGGCCGCGCGGCAGACGTGGTGTCCGGGATGGAATCTGCAAGGGCCGCGATCGACGGCGGCGCGGCGGCGCGGACGCTGGAGCGGCTGCGTGCCGCATCGCGCGCGGGTTGACGGTACGCCTGATCAGTGTGGTTTCTGATCGATGATCATCGCCAATGGCCCGTCGATGCGTGACCACCGCGTGTCGGTGGGCTGAAGAAATTTCTCTTGAAATCACGGGGCATTCTCCGGCGTCATTACGGTGGATGCATGGAACTCCTCGTCCATGTGCCCATCCCGCGCGAGCGGTGGCCGTTGGCATTCCGCGCAGCCGTGGCGATGGCCATCGGTGCGGCAGTGGCATGGATGGTCGCGGGATGGACGGAACGCTTCGACGATGAACCACGTGTTGTCGAGGCAGGCGCTCCTGATGGTGAGGTGATCGCCATCGTGGTACTTGTTGTAGTGACCGCATGCATGGCCGTGGTTGCCATGTCGGCGCACCGCCGATGGACGCGTGACGCGGCGATTCTCACGTCGATGGCTGCCGTCGGTGCAGCATTGGCGATCGATTCGGCATCGCGTGGACATCCATTCGACGGTGTTCGTGAGGGGCCTGTGACACTCCGTGGGATCGTTTCCAGCGCGCCCAGGATTGACGATGGTGGCAGCGATCTCCTCTCGAAGTACGCGAT
>CAMBSR010000256.1 GCA_945870475.1 Phycisphaera mikurensis NBRC 102666 | reverse complement strand
CTCTTCCTGTTCGGCAACATCGCCGACCACGCCGTGGTGGACGACACCGTGGAATGGACCAAGGGCAAGGGCCACCGCGGCGCCTCCGGCTTCGTGAATGCCGTGCTCCGCCGCATGATCGCGCTGCGCGGCGAGATCATCGAAGGCCCCGACGCTGCGCCGCGCGCGTGGCGCGACCGCAACGACCTGCTGCCGCTCTCCGACGGCCGCGCCATGCGCCTCACCCGCCCGATCTTCTCCTCCGACCGCGTGCTGCGCGTGGCAGAGCAGGTGAGCGTGGGCGAGGACCTCCTCCTCCACTGGATCAACGCCGCCGGCCGCGACATCGCCTTCGACCGCGCCGTGCACTGCCTGAAGCCCGCGCCCACCATCATCGCCGGGCTGCCCGATTCCGCCGCCACCCCAGGCGCGCCGTTCGCCGAGCACCTGGCGCCGCACGACGAGCGCGGCTTCCATGTCTGGAAGGGCGACCACGCCTCGCTGGTGGCGCTCCTTGCCGCGCATCCCGAGGCGCGCGTGCAGGATTCCGCCAGCGCGCAGCCGATGCGCCTGGCCGACGGACTGCGACCGCTCCTCATCCTGGATGCGTGCGCCGGCCGCGGCACCAAGACGCGCCAGCTTGCCACGCTGCATCCCGATGCCGAGATCGTGGCCACCGACGTCGACGGCGCACGCCTGCGCGCCCTGGCGCTCGCGTTCGCCGATCATCCGCGCGTCAAGGTCACCACGCCCGAGGGACTGCGCCGCGTGGTGGGCAAGGTCGATCTCCTGGTCCTCGACGTGCCGTGTTCCAACACCGGCGTGGTGGCGCGGCGCCCGGAAGCCAAGTACCGCTTCAACCGCGCGCGCATGGATTCCGTCACGCGCGTCCAGCGGCAGATCGTGGAGGAGCACCGGCTGTTCCTCGCCACGGGTGCCTCGGTGCTCTACAGCACCTGCAGCCTGGAGCCGCCGGAGAATCTGGCGCAGGCCGAGTGGGCCGCCGGCCGCCTCGGCTGCCGCGTGGCCCGTACCGAGAACCGCGAGCCGCGGGGCATGCCCGGCGACCCCGATTCCCGCTACGCGGACGGCGGTTTCGGCGCGCTGATTTCCCCGGCCTGAACGCATCCCGAACCCGTTTCCCGCGTCTCGGCGGAGGGAGCATGCGTTTGCGCGCCTGCCATTGGTACCATTTCCCGATTCGCGTTTTGGCCCGCATTCGGAGTCCAGCATGCCCGTTCCGATGACCGTCACCGAGATCCTCGACCCGCAGTGCGTGGTCGTTCCGCTGATCGCAAGCAACAAGCGCGAGGCCATCGATTCGTTGGTCGACGCGCTGGCCCTCACCGGCCGCGTCTCCGACCCGGCTGCCGTGAAGAAGGCCGTGTGGGAGCGCGAGCAGCAGCGTTCCACCGGCATCGGCGAGGGCCTGGCCATCCCGCACGGCAAGACGCCCGCGGCGCACGGCCTGTGCCTGGCGGTGGGCCGCCTGGCGACCCCCATCGAGTACGACTCGATCGACCGCAAGCCCGTGAAGCTGGTGGTGCTCCTCGTCTCCCCGCCGGAACGCACCAGCGACCACATCCAGGCGCTCGGACGCATCTCGCGCCTGATGACGAACCCGTCCTTCCGCGAGCAGGTCTACGCGGCGAGCGATGCCGGCCAGCTCCTCGAGCTGTTCCGCACCGCCGAGCGCGGGTGAGCGGCGACGCGCGGCTCCTTCCCTGCATCCACCTTGCCTAGAATCCGTCCGCGCCCCGTGCGCGGAGAGGAGTGCTGCCATGCTTGTTCCAATGCACCTGTCACGCATCCTGATCCGCGAGATGGCCGACATGCAGGTGATCGAGCTCTCCGAGACGGGCGGCACGCGCAAGTTCCCGATCGTCATCGGGCTTCCCGAGGCGTTCGCCATCGACCGGCGCATCAAGGGCGTGCAGATCCCGCGGCCGCAGACGCATGACCTCCTGGCGGAGACCATCCGCGCGCTCGGCGGCACCCTCAAGGCCATCCACATCCATGACCTCGATTCCGGCACCTTCTTCGCCAAGCTGGTGATCGAGCGCGACGGCGAGACCGTGGAGGTGGACTCGCGCCCCTCCGATGCCATTGCGCTCGGCGTGGCCGACGGCGTACCGATCCTGGTGGACGACCGCGTCCTGGACGAAGCGGTCTCCGACGCCGCCATCGAGCCTCCGCCCGCGGTGGAGCCCGACGAGGACGGTGACGAGGAATGAGCGTTCCGGGCCTCGCTGTCTTCGACCTCGGCGGTGTCATCGTCCGAATCTGCCGCTCATGGCAGGAAGGATGCCGCGCCGCCGGCATCGCGCACGTGCCCGATGCCGAGGCGCGGCTCGCGTCCCCGCGCAAGGCGGAACTGCTGCGTGCGCACCAGTGCGGCGAGATCGATGCCGATGGCTTCTTCCGCGGTGTGGCGGAACTCCTGGAAGACCACGGCGCGGAGCAGGTGCGCCACATCCATTCCTCGTGGATCCTGGGCGACTACCCGGGCATCGCCGCGGCCATCGACCGCATCCACCTCGCCGGAATCCGCACCGCGTGCCTCTCGAATACCAACGCGCACCACTGGGAGCAGCTTGATGGCAGCGAGGCGTTCCGCCGCATCCAGGTGCGGCACGCGAGCCACCTGATGGGGCTCGTCAAGCCCGACCCGCGCATCTACCGCGCCTTCGAGCAGGCCACCGGCGCCACGCCGCAGGAAATCGTCTTCTTCGACGACCTCGCCGAGAACGTGGCCGCCGCGCGCGCCTGCGGATGGAACGCGGTGCACATCGATCATGAAGGCGATACTGCCCGACAGGTGATGGCCGGCCTGCGTGAGCACGGGGCCATGCCGTGACCGACGCCGCATCGCCCATCCGCGCCCCTGCGCTCCAGCTTCCTTCGCCGCTTCCCTCGCAGCGCGTGGTGCGCCAGCCCGCGATCGAGGGCACGCGCATCAAGGAACGCCCCGGCGACTTCCTGGTGGAGGAGCTCCAGCTCTACGACCCCTGCGGCGAGGGCGAGCACATGTACCTGCGCATCGTGAAGGAGGGCATGACCCACCACGAGATGGTGGACCTTCTCTGCGCACACTTCAATGTTGGTTCCGAGGCGATCGGCACCGCCGGCATGAAGGACCGCGTGGCGGTGACGAGCCAGACCGTGAGCATCCACCTGCCGCGCAAGCCGCAGGTGGGCGCCATCACCGATCCGCGCGTGCAGGTGCTGTGGATGACCTGGCACGCCAACAAGCTGCGTCGCGGGCACCTGGCGGGGAACCGCTTCTCCATCCGCATCCGCGGCATCGAGCCGTTCCGCGCGCCGCCCATCTGGCGAGCGCTGCGCGAGCTGGAGGCCGTGGGCGTACCCAACCATTTCGGCCCGCAGCGCTTCGGCATGCGCACCAACAACCACCTGCTGGGCGCGCTGCTCCTCTCCAACCGCCACGAGGAACTGCTCGGCGAACTCATCTCCACGCAGGGCAGCGCGTTCCCCGAGAGCGAGCGCCCCGCGCGCGAGGCCGT
>CAMBSR010000255.1 GCA_945870475.1 Phycisphaera mikurensis NBRC 102666 | reverse complement strand
ATCGTCGACCTGGACACCCGCGCGGTGGAGGACGGCGTCACGTCGATCTCCTTCGACAAGGTGCTCGCAGTCGGTGCCGGCGACGGCACTGCAGCGAAGCTCGGCATGCCGTACCTGGCTGGCGCCACCGTGACCGCGGATGTGGTCGGCGAGGCCAAGGGCGACAAGCTCCGCACCGGCAAGTACAAGCGCCGCAAGGGCTACCGCCGCCAGGCCGGCCACCGCGCCGAGTACCTGCGCGTCAAGATCACTGCCATCAAGGCTGCGTGATCACGCCCGCATGCACCGCCGCGCGATGCGCGGCAAAGTGCCTGCATTGACAGCATTCCGTGCCGCGATCCGCCAACACCGCGGATCGCGGCATTGCTTTTGCGCGCGCACCGCTACGATGGTTCCGTGGACATGCAGCCGCTGCGGAACCCTTGGGTACCGCAGAGGAAAGTCCGGACACGATTGGACTCGATGGTGGCTAACGGCCACCCGTGCGCGTGGGCGCGCACGCGGGACAGTGCAACAGAAAGCAAACCGCCGAACGGCGCCCTCGGGCGTGCGTGGTAAGGGTGAAACGGTGCGGTAAGAGCGCACCGCCTCCTCGGTGACGAGGAGGGCACGGCAAACCCCATCGCGTGCAAGCGCAAGCAGCTCCTGTCGGCGGTCTCCGCCGGCGCCCGTGTCCACGGGTCCTGGAGCGGGTCGCGCGCTTGAGGCGGTCGGCAACGACCGTCCCAGAGAAATGGTTGCACGTGGCTTCGGCCACCGACAGAATCCGGCTTACCGTCCATGCCGCCCACACTGAATGCCCGGACCCCGCGAAATCGGGGTCCGGGCGCCTTTTGGGGCTGTGTTTCCCGCGTCGGCGCACCGCTAGATGTAGGGGTTTGCACCTGAACAGCCACAATTGCTGCCAATATCTCCATTTTGGGGATTGAGTTCCTCTGCAAACCCGGGACAATCAACCGATCTCGCCCGATTTCTGGTCCGGATAGGCCCCAAACCACCATGCACGACCCGCTCGACACCAACGTCAACCCCACCAAGTCCTCCAGCCCGCATGCCTACGCCATGCTGCTGTACCGGCGTGCCGTGCACCCGGAGTTCTTCGGCATCGAGGCCCGGCGCAAGGTGCAGCACGGCGACTACGAGTTCGAGGGCTGGATCTTCAAGGGCGGCCACTGCATCCGCTTCCAGTACGGCGCCATCTCCTTCTGCGAGGTCGTGGTGGACAACCCGACCAGCCTCCCGGACCGCGGCCTGGCCGGCACGCTGCCGTGCGCCGGCGAGCACGACCACGACGAGAAGATCACGGAGGAGATCAACTACATGACGAGCATCCAGTCGGAATCGCTCAGTGATCACCTCTACCTCGGCACCTACAAGGAAATGCTCCAGCACGGCCGCGACAGCGATTCGCTGATGGTGGCGTGGTCCGAGCCGAACGGCAAGCAGAACCTCTCGCTCATCGACCTGCAGCGCTTCCGCAACGAGCTGCACGTGCAGAGCTTCCACCTGCGCGCGGCATCGGGACTGGTGCTGCGCACGCAGTCGATGGTGCAGCTGCCGGAAGCCTCGGCGAAGGAAACCCCGGACGCGCGCGCGCGTCGGCGCTGACGTCCTCCGGTGGACATCTCGTTCCTCGATTCGCATCTCGGCGAAGTTGCTGCCGTTTCCACGGCAGCGCTCTGGGTTGTCTCGTCGCTCTCGTTCACGGCCGCCGGGCGCGAGGTCGGGTCCTCCGCGGTCAACCTGCTGCGGTCCGTGCTGGCGGTCGTGGTGCTGTGCACGGCGCTCTGGCTGCGCGACGGTTCACCACTTCCCGAGTTCGACGCGCGGCATTGGCTGGTGCTCGGGGGGAGCGGCATCGTCGGTCTTGCGATCGGTGACCAGCTTCTCTTCGCAAGCTTCGTCACGATCGGCCCCCGGGTCTCGATGCTCATCATGACGCTGGCGCCGGTGTTTGCGCTGGGAATGGCCGCCATTGCAATGGGAGAGCGTGTTGCACTGCTGCAGCTCGCAGGCATCGCGGTCACGCTCTCGGGCGTGGCGATCGTGGTGGCCGCACGCAGCGAGCACGGCGAATCGCACGACCGTCGCGAGTTCGGTTTCGGGCTGCTGCTTGCCCTCGGCGCCACGGTCTGCCAGGCAGGCGGGATGGTGATGGCCAAGTACGGCATGAACGACACCGATGCGGCCCATGCGCCTGGTGTCCTTGCCACGCAGTCCGCACGGATGATTCCGGCAGCGGCGGCGCTCATCGTGATCCTTGGGCTCGGACGCCTCGCGGGTTGGAGGCTCGGCACGCGCGTGGCCGCGGGTCATCGGCAGAAGCGCGGGCGCGCCGCCATGTGCATCGTGCTCGGCACCGCGGCGGGGCCGGTAGGCGGCGTGATGTGCGCACTCTTCGCGATCTCGCACCTGGAGGTGGGCGTTGCCACCACGCTGATGGCGCTGACACCGGTCCTGATCCTGCCGTTTGCTGTGCTGGTCGAGGGGGAACGCCTGACGGCGCGATCGATCGCCGGTGCGGCAGTGGCGGTGGCGGGAAGCGCCATCCTGGCGCTGGCCTGAACACGCCGGAGCAGGGCGGCCATGCGCGGTACCCTGCGACCCATGTCCGACGGACGCCTTTCCATGCAGCAGGTGCTCGCGCGCTTCGACCAGGCGATCGGCCTGGAGACGTCGCCGCGCACATCGGCAGGCACCGGGGCGGCTCCGGAGGCGCCTTCGGCGGCGGATCGCGTTCCAGTGCCGGCTGTCGTGGCACCCGCCCGTGCGCCAGCTGCGAGCGCCGCAGCCGCTCCCGTGTTGCGCACGGCTGCCGCGCCTGCCGCTGCACCCATTGCATCCACCCACGTCTATCCGCCGGAGTCCCTCCGCGCGCCGGGTGACGCCGCCGACCGTGCGCGCCGGCTTACCGAGATCGACGCCCGGCACGCCGCCTCATGCCCGCACTGCCTGGCTGCCACGGGCCACACTCGCCTGGTGTTCGGCGAAGGCGCGGCGCATGCTGAACTCATGTTCGTCGGCGAGGCTCCCGGCGATGCCGAGGACCGGGCGGGGCGCCCATTCCTCGGTGCAGCAGGCGAGAAGCTCGACGAGATGATCAAGGCCATGGGCCTCTCGCGCGAGCAGGTCTACATCGCGAGCATCCTCAAGAGCAGGACGCCCGACAACCGCACGCCGATGCCCGAGGAAGTGGCGGTCTGCGGGCCGTTCCTCATGGAGCAGATCCTGGCCGTCCAGCCGAAGGTGATCGTGACGCTCGGTGGCCCCGCCGCGAAGTGGATCTGCGGCACCGATGCCGGCATCAGCCGCATCCGCGGCACGTGGCAGCAGTGGACCCCGCCGGCAGGAGCGGACTGCCCGCCGATCCCGGTGATGCCGACGTACCACCCGTCCTACGTGCTGCGCACGTACACGAAGCAGGTCCGCATGGAGGTGTGGAGCGACCTGCGCGCAGTGCTCGCGAAGCTGGGTCGCACGCCGCCGGTTCCGGGCGGAACGAACGGCTGAC
>CAMBSR010000254.1 GCA_945870475.1 Phycisphaera mikurensis NBRC 102666 | reverse complement strand
CGCCTGCGCCAGGCCGAACTCGATGCGCGATTCGGGCACGCCCAGGCCCGCGGCGCAGTGGCCCTGCGGGTCCATGTCCACCAACAGCACCCGCTCGCCGCGCTCGGCGAACGCGGCGGCCAGGTTGATGGCGGTGGTGGTCTTTCCCGACCCGCCCTTTTGGTTGACGATGGCGATCGTGCGCATCCGTACGTCCGTGCAGGGTGAAGATGCCGCAGCCGTGCGGCATCCGGTTGATCGGCGCGCGCGGCACGGTGCCTTGATTATGGGGGATCTTTCCTCTGCGGCTCGGCGGGCGCACCACGCGGGCGGCACGCGGTCAGCCGGCGCCCACGGCGCGCCAGGCGGCGCGTACGGCATCGTTCGGCACGTCGCCCAGGACGCGCACGTCACCGAAGGCGAACGGCACCACCAGGTGGAGCGCCCCGCCCCGCTTCTTCTTGTCGGACGCCATGGCGGAGAGCAGCTCCTCGGCCGGCCGTGCCGCGGGCAGCGCCGCCGGCAGGCCGATGGCGGAAAGCGTCTCGCGCACGGCGGATTCCAAATGTGCGCTGCCATGATCTGGACTGCCGTGGCCCAGCACGCCCGCCAGCCGGCACGCGGCCACGGTGCCGATGGCCACCGCCTCGCCGTGCGTGCATTCGCCGTGCAGGAGCGACTCGATGGCATGCGCAAAGGTGTGGCCCAGGTTGAGCACCGCGCGGCGGCCGTCCTCGCGCTCGTCCGCGCCCACCACCTCGGCCTTGATCTTCACGTTGCGCGCCACCAGCTGCGCCAGCGTGGCGGGGTCGCGCGCCAGGATCGGGTCGATGCGCCCGCGGATCCACGCCAGCATGGCGGGGTCCGCAATCACCGCGTGCTTCACGCACTCGGCCAGGCCGGAGCGCAGCTCGCGCACGGGGAGCGTCGCCAGGCACTCGGGGTCGCACACCACCAGCCGCGGCTGCGCGAACGAGCCCACCATGTTCTTGGCAAGCGTGCCGTCCGCACGCACCAGGTTGACGGCGGTCTTGCCGCCCACCGCCGCATCCACCATGGCCAGGAGCGTGGTGGGCACCTGCACGCACGGGATGCCGCGCATGTAGGTGGCCGCCGCAAAGCCGGCCACGTCGCCGACCACGCCGCCGCCCACCGCCACCACGGCGCCGGAGCGATCGATGCCGTCGGCAAGCATGCGCTCGCAGAGGTCTCCGAGCGTGCCGAGCGTCTTCGAATCCTCGGTGGCCTGCATGCCGATGCGCGCCACCGCCATGCCCGCCGCCGACAACGAGCGATCCACTTCCGCGGCCGTGGAAGACTCCACCGCCGCGTCGCAGATCACCGCCACGCGCGACGGGCGCAGCCCCGCGGCCGCCATCCGCTCGGCCATGTGCCGCGCAGCGCCGGATGCCACTTCCACCGGATAGATGGCCGAGGCGGTGCGGACCGTGATTGCTTCGAGCGCGTCCATGGCAGCGCACAGACTAACGCCCGCCGACGGGGGACGCCGCCCCGCCGCAACGCACACGCCCCCCGCAGCCTGCGCTGCGAGGGGCGTGGATTCATGTGCGTCTTGGCGTGCGTGGCCTTACGGGCACGGTCCCCACGCCGACAGCATCAGTCCGAGGTCCGCGCCGTTCACCGTGCCGTCGCCATTGATGTCGCCAGAGGCGCTGCCGCTCCAGTCACCGAGGAGGACGCCGAGGTCGCTGCCGTCCACCACGCCGTTGCCCGTCAGGTCCGCAAGGCACGGCGGCGTGTTGTCCTGCACCTCGTACGCGCCGCGGTCCACGATGGGCGCGGTGCCGGAACCCGTGTCCGTCACGCCGGGCACGTTGACGAAGCGCGGCAGGCCCGCCAGGTCCACGGTGGTGCCCGCGGGCACCAGGCTGTTCGAGCCGGCATCGATGGCCGGCGACGCGGCGCCGAGCGTGTAGTCGCCGCCCGCGGCGTTCGTGAAGAGCGGGTTGGTGCTGGTGTTGCCCGTCCCGGTGAATCCGCCCTGCACCACCGACCAGCTGACGCTGTTGGTGCCGCCGCCGGCGTTCACCTGGTTGGCGGCAGTGGTGCCGCCCGGGCCGGTGTTCGCCCAGAAGATGCAGTTGGCCGCGTTGAGCGTGCCGCCCGAGGTGGTGTTCACGCCACCGGCCACGCTGGTGGCCACGTTGGCGGAGAAGGTGCAGTTGCGCGCGGTGACCACGCTGCTCGAGACGCCGATCCACAGCGCCGCGCCGCCGCCCGTACCCGTCGCCCGGTTGCCGGTGAAGAGGCAGTTGACGTACGTGGTGTTGCCGGCGCCGTAGGTCTCCACCGCGCCCGCGCGCGCCGCACCGTTGTTGCGGAAGATGCAGCGCGTGAAGGTGCTGGTGACGTTGTTGGTGTCGAACGCGCCGCCGTAGCTGCCGCCTTCGTTTGAATCGAAGGTGCAGTCGGTGAACGCGGCCTGCGCCGTGAAGATGTAGCCCGCGCCGCCGCCGAAGGTGCAGCGGTTGGCGCTGAAGACGCAGTTGCGCACGGTGGGCGCACCGCTTGCATAGACGATGATGCCGCCGCCCTTGTCATAGTTGCTGGCGGACGCGCCGTTGGCGTTGCCACCGCGCACGGTGAAGCCGTCGAGCACCGCCGTGGCCGTGGCGCCGGTGGCCACCACCACGTGGTAGGCGTTGTCGGTGAGGTTGGTGGCGCCGCTGTCGTTGCCCAGGAGGTCGCCCGAGAGAACGGTGACGTTGCTGCGCCAGTCGCGCTGGTCGCGCGCGGATTCGGTCCCGGCGAAGCCGCCGTAGATCCCCACGCCGGTCTTCATGGTGAAGCTTGCCGTGCGCACCCCCGAGGTGGACGGGCGGTAGGTGCCCGCCTTCACCCAGAGTTCGTCACCCGCGACCGACGCCGTCAGCGCCGCCTGCAGCGCGCCCGGGCCGGCGTATGCATCGGCCCAGCTGGTGCCCGTGCCCGCGCCGGTGGCGAGCGTTGCGTCCACGTAGCGGACGGCGGCGGCGGCATGGAGGGTGCACGCGAGCGCGGTGAACGAGGCAAGGAACGAGCAAGTGCGGTGGATCATGGGAAGGTGCCCGTAGCGAACGCCCCGGGCCCCGCAAAGGTAGCCCCGAAACCGGGAATCTCCGAATGGAATCGCTGATGAAATGCCACGGGCAAGGCCCGGGAACGAAGACGCGCCCCCGAGACCCGTGACCAAGGGTGGAGGCGCGCGACGCGGTGGTGCCCGGAAGAGAAATGATCCCGGAAGATGAATGACCCCGGAAGACGAATGACCCCAGAGGGATTTGAACCCTCGTCACCTCCGTGAAAGGGAGGTGTCCTGGACCGGGCTAGACGATGGGGCCGGTCGTGACGCTGCCCCGCAGGCGGGCAGCTTCGCTGAGTTCCGACGCCTGGACAGGGCGGCGGGGAGAGTGACCCCAAGGGGATTCGAACCCCTGTTCCATCCGTGAGAGGGACGTGTCCTGAACCGGGCTAGACGATGGGGCCGGCGAGTGAGGGGGAGAGTATACCCACGCCCTGCAGGCCATGTACATCGTTTGCCCACTG
>CAMBSR010000253.1 GCA_945870475.1 Phycisphaera mikurensis NBRC 102666 | reverse complement strand
AAGGCGCTCAGCACCAGGTAGGGCGAGCCCATGCCGAGGCCGATCGCGAGGAACACCGTCAGGATGGTGACGGGGCTCTTGGTGGTGACGGCCCATCCGGCGGCCGCACCCATGAGCGGCGCGGTGCACGGCGTCGAGAGCACGGCGGTCATCACGCCGAAGATGGCGCTGCCGCCCATCGACTCATGCTTGGTCTCGATCGCATACACCCACTGCGGCAGGCCAACGGTGAAGAAGCCGGCCATTGCCACTGCCATCACGGCGATGAAGAGGCCCACGCCGATCGTGAACGCGGGGTACTGGAAGAGCTGGTTCGACTGCTCGAAGCCCTTCACGAAGCTGAGCAACAGCCCAAGTCCCAGCCAGAATGCCACCACGCCGGCGGTCATCGAGACGCCCAGCATGAAGGTGCGCGAGCGGTTGCCGGCCGCGGCGTTCGCCAGCCCCATGATCTTGAGCGGGATCACCGGCAGCACGCACGGCGTGAGGTTGAGGATGGCGCCGCCCACGAACGCGAGCACCAGCATCATCGGGAAGAACGTGCCGGAATCGGGGTCGAGGGTGAAGTCCCAGCCGAAGAGCGGCACTACCAGCGGCTTCGAGGCCACGCGGGGCGCGGCCTCGCCCATCGTGGCGTTCTCCTTCATCTTGCCGAAGACGGTGGGATCGAAGCCGACGAAGAGCGGCGTCTCGGCCGCGCCCGCCGTCTGCTTCGCGCCGGGCGTGACTTCCACGGACACCTTCGCCTCGATCGAGCCCGGAGCGAGGCAGACGGTGCTGCACGCCTGCAGTTCGACGGTGACGGTGAATTCCACCGTGCCGGTGGCACTCGGCGAGAGGATCACCGGGATGAAGGCGACGGCCTTGCCCTCGTAGACGCCGAAGGTCTGCTTGCCTTCGCCGAGGTCGCCCTCGACGGCGTGCGGCGCCGGCCATTGGATGTCCGCGATGCCGGCGGTGGCGGCCGCGGCCGGGTTCACGGCCACCGCGATCGACGTGTAGATCGCGCCGTCGAAGTTGGTCATCCCCTTCGGCAGGGCGCGCGACTGCACCTCGCTGGTCCACACGTGCCACTCGGGGGCGATGTCGAGCTCGACGGCGATCGGGAACCGATCCCCGGGCGCGGCCTTGACGAGCGCCGCGGCGGCGCGGACCTCGACCTTGGTGGCGGAACTTGCCTGGGCGGAGGCGGCCGGGGTGAATCCCAGGGTCGCCAGGAGCAGGGCGGCCAGGGTGGCCATCGTGCGGGCGGCGGACTTCCGGAGGCAGGGGTGTGGAGCGTTCGGCATGGCGCTCCGCAAGGGTAACCGGGCAGGGACGCCGATTTCGGGCCCCGCGGCGCAGGAACAGGCAGCGGGGAGGTTTCCCCCGGTGATCCAAGCAGAAATTGGCCATTCCTGCTACAATCCCGCGCCTGCCCCGGGGGTTCCGGGGCCGTCCGTCCTGGTTTCGAGGTCCCCCGTGGCCCCGGACCGCAGCCCTGCACCCCGCCGTCCATGATCGTCCTTTCGTCGATCCTGTCTTCCGGCTCCAGCCGCCTCCCATGACGCCGCACAGCGTCAAGGCCTGGCTGCTGGTCATCGATGCCCTGGGCATCGGCGAGGTGTGCACCGGCAGCGCTCCGAGCGCCCGCCCGGAGGTCGCCCTGATGGGTTGACCGCCGCCTGAGGGTTCCTCAGCCGCCAGGACGGGCCATGCGTCGACCGGACGCGTGGCCCGTGTCCGTTTTCCGGTCGCGTCCGCACATTACGTCACGACATCCAACACCACATCCACCGGAGCACAGCGCCATGAACCGTGAAACCCTCGCCATCCTCGACTCGATCGCCCGCGACCGCAACATCGACCGTGAACTCCTCATCCACGACCTGGAGCAGGCCATGGTCAGCGCCGCGCGCAAGCACTTTAACTCCCTCGACACCGAGGAGTTCGGCTGCGAGATCGACCGGCTGTCGGGCGGCATCACGCTCTGGCGCGAGCTCGAGGAAGGCGGCCGCGAGGCCATCGACCTGAAGACGCTCGGCCGCATCCCGGCGCAGACCGCCAAGCAGGTGATGATCCAGAAGTTCCGCGAGGACGAGCGCAACAGCCTCCTCGAGGAGTTCGGCAAGCGCCAGGGCGAGCTGGTCACCGGCACCGCCGCGCGCTACGAGGGCGGCGCCCTCATGGTCCAGGTGGACCGCATCGAGGGCTTCATGCCCCGCAGCGAGCAGATCCCGGGTGAGCAGTTCCAGCCCGGCGACCGCGTGCGCTGCCTGATCCTCGACGTCCGCGATGCCACCAGCCAGGTCAAGGTCGTGCTGTCCCGCGCGCACCCGGACTTCATCCGCAAGCTCTTCGAGGCAGAGGTGCCCGAGGTGGCCGAGCGCGTCATCGAGATCAAGGCCATGAGCCGCGAGCCCGGCTTCCGCACCAAGCTTGCCGTCTCCAGCGTCGACACCAAGGTCGACCCGGTGGGCGCCTGCGTCGGCGTGCGCGGCAGCCGCATCCGCAACATCGTCGATGAGCTCGGTGGCGAGAAGATCGACATCGTCCGCTGGAACGAGTCCAGCCAGGTGCTCATCGCCAACGCACTGAAGCCGGCCGAGGTCGAGGAAGTCAGCCTGTGCTTCGAGCTCGGTCGCGGCACGATCATCGTGCGCGAGGACCAGCTCTCGCTCGCCATCGGCCGCCGTGGCCAGAATGTGCGCCTCGCTGCGCGACTCACCGGCTGGGACATCGACATCCTGACGCCGCCGGAGTTCGAGAAGAACCTCCTCACCATCCAGGACACGCTCAACGGCCTCCCGGGCTTCGAGGACGGCATGCTCGACAAGATGGGTGCCCTCGGCCTCATCAGCGTGTTCGACATCGAGGAAGTCGGCGTGCCGGTCCTGACGCAGGAAATCGGTATGTCCGAAGAACTCGCGGAATCGGTCGTCATCGCCTGCCACGAGAAGGGCAAGATCGTCGCCGAGGAGCAGCGCATCGCTGCCGAGCAGGATGCGGCCCGCAAGGCCGAGGACGCTGCGGCGACCGACCACCTGCTCGGTGGCGGGATGGCTGGCGGAATGGCCGCACCGGTCGAGACCGATGCCAGCGCGGAAAGCGCGGCGGACTCGATCCTGGGTGGCGGCGGCAGCTGAGGCCTGTCCGGCGTGGCCGGCCAGGCGAGAAACATTTCCGGCGGCATCTGCCGCCGCGGCGCACGGATCGTTGATCGTGCGGCCTTGCTGGTGAAGTGAATCGAATTGGTCGGTGCAGTGAAACGAATTGAGGAACCACGATTGTCCAAGCAGATCCAGAAAGTCCGAATCTCGCAGCTCGCCAAGGACCTTGGTGTCGACTGGAAGGACATCAAGACCAAGTGCGAGAGCGAGGGGATCGACCAGGCCAAGACCGCATCGA
The DNA here is from genome assembly GCA_945870475.1 of Phycisphaera mikurensis NBRC 102666. Classification (GTDB taxonomy): domain Bacteria; phylum Planctomycetota; class Phycisphaerae; order Phycisphaerales; family SM1A02; genus UBA966. Next base: position 178 of record CAMBSR010000253.1, on the reverse strand, counting down.
GCACCGTCTCGATCGGTCTCGCCGCCACGATCCGTGAGTGGTTCGGTACAAGTGGCGGTGCAGTGACCGCCGTGGAGACCGCTGCCAAGGTGGAGGCTCGCGCGGCCGACGCCGAGGGCGGCGCCGCCGGAAAGAAGGCTCCGAAGCGCACCACGAAGAAGGCCGCGGCCGCCACCGA
>CAMBSR010000252.1 GCA_945870475.1 Phycisphaera mikurensis NBRC 102666 | reverse complement strand
TTGACGACGCCCACCACCAGGCCTCCGCCCTTCTCCTCCGGGAGCGCGATCGCCACGCCCACGTTCACCTGCTGGTGGACCAGGATGCGGTCGCCGGCCCAGCTGGCGTTGAAGAAGGGGTTCTTCGCCATCGCCAGCGCACAGGCGCGCATGATGAAGTCGTTGACGCTGAGCTTCACTTCCATCGCCGAGAGCTGCTCGTTGAGCGAGCCACGGAGTGCGAGGATGGAGTCCATGGAGAACTTCATCGTCACCTGGTAGTGCGGGATCTGCTGCTTGCTCTCCACCAGGCGCTTGGCGATCACGCCTCGCATGGTGGAGACGGGCACCTCGATGCTCTGGAGGCCATGCACCAGCGCACCGGCCTGCGGTGCGGGCGCGGCAGCCACCGACGGAGCGGCAGCCACGAGGCCCGTGGCCGCGGATGCGGCAGCCGGACGCGCGACCGGCGCGGCAGCACTGCGGTTCTCGGCAGCCAGCACGATGTCGCGCTTGATGACGCGGCCACCGGGGCCGGAGCCCGTGACCTGCGAGAGGTCGACGCCCATCTCCTCGGCCATGCGACGGGCCACCGGCGAGACGCGCGTGCGCTCGCCGTCGATCTCGACCGGTATGGCCTTGACGTCCGCCACGATCGTGCGACCGGCGGCGGCGGGCGTCGCTGCCGGGGCAGCGGCGGCGGGGGCCGCGGCGCGCGGAGCAGCAGGTGCCGCACCGGACGCAGCGGCGGACACGGACTCGCCTTCCTCGGCGAGGACGGCGATGACCTCGCCCACCTTCACCTGCTTGCCCTCGGGGCACACCAGGCTGGCGATGGTGCCGTCATCGAACGCCGCCTGCTCCATGGTGGCCTTGTCGGTCTCGATGTCGGCGATCACCTGTCCGGAGGTGACCTTGTCACCCACCTTGACGTGCCACTTGACGACGGTGCCCTGCTCCATGGTGTCGGAGAGTCGGGGCATGGTCACGTTGATGGGCATGGCGTTCGGTCCTGGTCCTGTCTGTGTGCGTGGGGTCTGTGAAGGTGGCGTGTGCGAGGCGCCGAGGCGCAGCGCAGGCGATCAGAGGTTGTACGTGGCGCTGCGGACGGCTTCCACGATCTTGCGCGCGTTCGGCAGGTACTCCTGCTCGAGGTTGGTGGCGTAAGGCGTGGGGACGTCCGCGGTGTGGACACGGTGCACGTAGTTGTCGAGGTCGTCGAAGCAGTGGCGGTGGACCTGCGAGGCAAGCTCGCTGCCCGGGCTGCCGAAGCTCCACGACTGGTCGACCACCACGCAGTTGCTCGTCTTCTTGACCGAGCGCACCACGGTGCCGATGTCGAGGGGGCGCACCGTGCGGAGGTCGATGACCTCGCAGGAGATGCCCTGCTTCTGGAGTTCCTCGGCGGCTTCCATGCAGAAGTGCACCGGGCGGCCCCAGCTCGCGAGCGTGCAGTCGGTGCCCTCGCGCAGGATCTTCGCCAGGCCGAACGGGATCACGTACTCCTCCTCGGGGACGTGGCCCTTGCTGCCGAGCATGCGCTCGCTCTCGAGGAAGAACACCGGATCGTCGCCGCGGATCGAGCTCTTGAGGAGCCCCTTCGCGTCGTAGGGGTTCGAGGGGATGGCGATCTTGACGCCGGGCACGTTCGAGAAGAGGCCCTCGACGCACCAGCTGTGCGTGCTGCCGAGCTGGCCGCCCGCACCGTCGTTGCCGCGGAACACCACCGGGCAGCCGAACTGGCCGCCCGACATGTAGAGCATCTTGGGGGCGTTGTTCAGGATCGGGTCGGCAGCCACCAGGCTGAACGACCAGCTCATGAACTCGACCACGGGCTTGAGGCCCATCATCGCCGCGCCGATCGCGAGGCCGGCGAAGCCGCTCTCGGAGATGGGGGTGTCGATGATGCGGCGCGGCCCGAACTCCTCGAGCATGCCGCGGCTCACCTTGTAGGCGCCGTTGTACTCGGCCACTTCCTCGCCGAGGAGGAACACGCGCTTGTCGCGGCGCATCTCCTCGCTCATGGCTTCGCGGAGGGCGTCACGGAACTCGATCTCTCGCAGGGCGCTCACAGGATTTCCTCCTTCACGTTGATCGTGCTGGTGGTGGGCAGGTTGGCGCCACCGCCGTTCATCTCCGGCTGGGTGCTGCCCGTGTAGGGGCCCCACTTCTCCACGTAGACGTCGGTGAAGAGCTCGTCCATGGAGGGCACCGGGCTTGCGTCGCTCCACGCCACGGCCTCGCGGACCTGGTCGCGGATGGCCTTCTGCATGGACTTGAGCTTGTCGTCGTCCAGGATGCCGGCGGCGCGCAGCTGCCGCTCGAGGGTGCCGATCGGGTCGCCCGTCTCGAACACCTCCTCCTCTTCCTTGGTGCGGTACTTGCGCGGGTCGCTCATCGAGTGGCCCTTGTAGCGGTACGTGCGCATGTCGACGAACGCCGGGCGGCTGGTGGCGCGGCACTTGTCGGCGATGCGCTTCATCTGCGCGTAGACCTCGGAGACGTCCATGCCGTCCACCACGTAGCCGTCGATGCCGTAGCCGGCGGCCTTGGTGATGAGCGAGTGCGCCATCGTGGTGCCGCGCGCGATCGCGGTGCCCATCGAGTAGCCGTTGTTCTCCACCACGTAGATCACCGGGATGTCGAAGAGGCCGGCAAGGTTCAGCGCCTCGTGGAACGCGCCCTGGTTGAGCGCGCCGTCACCGAGGAAGCAGAGCGCCACGCGGGAGTTCCTCTTGCCCTCGATGACCTCGTCGATGTACTTGCAGCCGAAGGCCAGGCCGGCGCCGAGCGGGGTCTGCGCACCGACGATGCCGTGGCCGCCGTAGAGGTTGTTGTCGCGGTCGAACATGTGCATCGACCCGCCCTTGCCCTTGGCGCAGCCACCGATGCGGCCGAACATCTCGGCCATGCAGTACTTGGGGTCCATGCCGCGCGCGAGCGCGTGGCCGTGGTCGCGGTACGCGGTCACGACCGGGTCGCGGTGCTCGACGGCCTGGATGCAGCCCACCGCCACGGCCTCCTGCCCGATGTAGACGTGGCAGAAGCCGCCGATCTTCTTCTCCTGGTAGGCCTGCATGCAGCGGATCTCGAACTCGCGGATCAGCAGCATGTCGTGCAGCCACTGGAGCATGCGCTCCGGGGCCACGTTGACGCTGACGGGGGGTGCCTGGAGGTGGTCGACGTCGCCGTAGACCTTGGCATGCACCTGCTTGGCAGGATCGCCAGCAGCGGCGCCGGAGGTGGGATTGGAGAGGCTTGTCATTGGGGGATTCATCCGCAGGACGAGCCGCGCACGCATCACACGTCGATGCGCCGCGGCGGGAAACAGACCCATAAGTATAGAAGCGACACGCGGTTCCGGCAATTGCCGAAACCGCGTGCGTTCTGCTTGGAATCAGGGCCTTGTGCGCCGACGGGCGCGCACCCGGGTCCTCAGGACCGTGCCTTCCCGGCATCCCCGGGCGCCGCGGGGCGCTGCGCCGGAGCGGTCGTCGGCTCGGCCGGCGACTTGTCGTTCATGCCCAGCGCACGCCCCTGCAGGAGGAGCACGGCCAATTCGAGCTGCGGGTCGATGCCCTTCTGCACCAGCTC
>CAMBSR010000251.1 GCA_945870475.1 Phycisphaera mikurensis NBRC 102666 | reverse complement strand
CGGGACAGGGGTCCCGCGCGCAGCGGAGGGTGCGGCGGAACATCAACCGGTGTACCGAAGAGTGCATTCGAACCTCAAACGTTCGGCCCCGCGCGTCTACTGGCCCCGTCGCCTTGCGGGGCGGGCGGCATGGCGCCGCCCACGCCCCTCCGACGAGGGGGCCAGGCACGGTGTTCGCCAATGGCGTCGGTTCGGCAATGGCCTCACCGCCGCGTGTGGGGATAGGCGCATGCGCGGGTACGGCGTGCCGTGGAACATCCACACGCATCACATGGATGCGTGCGCACACGGGCCAACGGATTTCAGACTGCGGTCACTCGCCCTTGCCGTAGTGCAGCAGCAGGTAGCGCGCGACGTAGTCGAGGATGCTCAGCGCTTCCGGGATCTCCGGGTTGCTGGTGGCGCCCATCGGTTCGAAGCGCATGCCGCGGAAGCGCTCGGCGGCGTCGGCGGCCGGGAGCCCGTGCTGGAGCGTCAGGCTGAAGGCGCGGCAGAAGCCCTGGATGAGGCCGGAGAGGGTGGAGCCTTCCTTGCTCATCTTGATGAAGAGCTCGCCCGGGCGGCCGTCGGCGAAGAGGCCGATGGTGAGGTAGCCCTCGTGTCCGCCGATGGCGAACTTGTGGGTCACCGACTTGCGGGTGCTGGGAAGCGTCTCGCGCCGGGAGATCTCTGCGGTGGTGGTCATTCGTGTCGCCTCGCTCTTCCTTGAGCTTGATGGGTGGAACATCCGTGCCGTTCGCAGGGATTACATCGGCAGATTCCTGCGCACCCGAGCAGCCGTGCGCGCCCAAAATCCCGCGCGCGGGGAAAGATAACGCGCCGCCCCGGAGGGCGGCGCGTCATGGGTGGCGGAATTGCGGAAAGTCGGCTCGACCTTCAGGTCGGGGCCGGTTCCCGGGGCGGATCAGTCCTTGGACTTCTTGCCCTTCTTGCCCTTCTTGTCGTCCTCGGCGGCCGGGGCGGCCTCCGCGGCCTTGGTCTCCTCGGCGGGCTCCTCGGCCGGGGCGTCAGCCGCGGCGGTGAGGATCTCGAGGGTGCGGTCCGGGATGACCTCGATGCCGATCTCGGTCTTGAGGTCGCGGTCGAGCTGGATCACGCAGCTGTAGGAACCGATGCGGCGGATCGGCATCTGCAGGCGCACGGCGCGCATGTCGACCGGGAAGCCGTCGACCACGAGCTGGTCGGCGATGTCACGCTGGGTGACGGCGCCGTAGAGGACGCCCGAGTCGTTGACGCTGCGGACGAGCTTGATGGAAGCGCCTTCCATGCGGGCGATGAGCGCCTCGCGCTCGGAGCGGAGCTTGGACAGCTCGGCCTGTGCCTGCGCGCGGAGGCCCTTGAGCGCCTCGACCTTCTCGGCGGTGGGAGCCTCGGCGAAGGCGTGGGGCAGCAGGTAGTTGCGGGCGAAGCCAGGCTTCACCTTCACGACGTCCCCGACCAGGCCCAGATTTTCGATGGTTCGGTTGAGCAGGAGCTCGACCTTCTTGCTTGCCATGACGCTGTCCTTCCGCGGCTGTGCCGCGTCAAGTTAGGGCTGCCTCGGGGCCCAACCTTTGGAATGCATACGGCCGCTTGGCCGGATGCGAGGCGAGTTGGGCAGTATGGCAGAAAGACACCGCCGCGGGAAGCCCATGAAGCGCCAATTCGCAGGCGCTTCGCGGGCCTTCCGCGGCGGTTGTTCGAGGTTCCGATAGTAACGGCGCCGCTTCGGACGCCGCCCCGACGCAGGCCTTGCTCAACGCAGCGCCGCACCGGCAACGGAACCTGGGTTCAGGGGTTCCTCAGAACGGGATTTCCTCTTCGGCCACGTTCTGGTGCGGGGCGCCGCCGCCACCGGAGGAGGCGCGACCACCGCGCGAACCGCCGCGCGAGGAGGATCCGCCCTCTTCGGTCACGTAGCGCTCGCCGCCCCCACCACCGCCGGCGCCGCCGGCAGCGCCAAGGAACTGGAAGTTCTCGATGACGACGCGCATCTTCGAGCGCTTGCCGCCGTCCTTGTCTTCCCAGGTGTCGAGCTTCAGGCGGCCCTCGATGAAGAGCGGCTTGCCCTTGGTCATGTACTGCTTGAGGACCTCGGCCTGCTTGCCCCACGCCTCGCAGTCGACGAACGTGGTTTCCTCACGGTCCTCGCCTTCCTTGGTGCGGTACTTGCGGTTCACGGCGAGGCCGATCTCGCAGACAGCCTGGTTGCCCGGCGTGTACTTCAGGTCCGGGTCGCGGGTCAGGTTGCCGATCAGCATGACCTTGTTGAGATTTGCCATTGCGTCACTCCTTCAGTTGGTTCGAGGGAACCCGGACTCCCGATCGCGGGGCCGGCATTCCCGGTGCATCCATGCGTGCGGCGCCGCGTGGCACCGCTGATGAGAGCAGTATGGACGGGCAGGCTGAAACAACTGTGGGAACGGGAAGTTTTTCCCCGAGATCGCCGAGAATTATACGGACGCCGCTCGCCCTGGAGAAATTTCCGGTGAAAGGGTGATCCGCATTGCCCGTAAATCGCGCCACCCCGGTTGCGGCTTGATCCCTGCCCATCCGCATGCACCTCTCGCCACCCTCGGCGCGGTGCGCATCCCACGACCCTTTCCCCGGGAGTTGCTGTCATGAAGATCGGATTTGCCCTCGCCGCCACCACTTTTGCCATCGTGCAGTCCACGACCGCAGCCGTGATCTCGACCTGGAACTTCAACAACGGCGGAACCGCGGCGAATGTCGGCGCGGGTTCGGCTGAAGCCGTGGCGACGTCCTTCCAGGCAGTCCGTGGCGGCGCTGTAGGCGACGGCACTCGCTCCACGAACCGCGCGCTCCGCGTCTCCAACTTCGACTCCGTCGTGACCCGGTCCGGGCATGACGGCGTCGGGTTTGTTTCGAGCACCACCGGCTTTCACGGCGTCGGCCTCGAGTTCTGGCAGATGGTCGGCGCACGCGCAAGCAAGTGGGCGCAGCTCGAGTACTCCGTGGATGGTGGCGCAACCTTCACCTCGGAGGGGCTCGCCAACGAAGGTCGCTACGCGATCGCCGCTGCCGGCAAGTACCAGCAGGTCTCGTTCGATCTCTCCGGCATCGCCGGCGTGGCCGACAATGCAGACTTCCAGTTCCGCCTGATGGCGATCCATGACGAGGTCCGCAACAGCTTCACGACGGCCTCCGGCAAGCGCTACTCCAGCACCGGCACGCAGGGTGCGTGGAACCTCGACCGCATCGTGGTGACCGGTACCAGCGGCGAGGCTCCTGCAACCAACGACACCTTCATCCCGGCACCGGGAGCCGTCGCGCTCATCGGCATCGCCGGTGCACTCCTGGTGGGATCACGCCGCCGCGGCTGATCCGCCGGCACGACCGGAACGGGCGGCCCCGAGGCCGACCCAGTGACGACGAGGGTTTGGTCGTCACAGCCAGCACAGACTGCCTTCAATACGGGCCCTGCCCGCCTCCGACCGCGTGCTTCACGCCTGCACGCGGTCGGATCTCTTTTGCGTCGACCGCCGACCACGGAACCACGCAAGAACCACGCCCCACGCCAATCACACGCGCGGCGGTGAGGCCATTGCCGAACCGACGCCATTGGCGACACAGGTGCCTGGCCCCCTCGCCGGAG
>CAMBSR010000250.1 GCA_945870475.1 Phycisphaera mikurensis NBRC 102666 | reverse complement strand
CACATCGACGGGCGCGCGTCGAACCGCGGGTTCGTGGGCACGTGGCTGATCGAACGGATGAAGGCCGATTCGATCCTCATCAACACGAGCCGTGGCTTCGTCGTGGACCATGCTGCCCTTGCCCGCAGTCTCAGGGCGAACCCGGGCGCGCTGGCCATCCTGGACGTGCACGAGCCGGAGCCGGTGACCGCCGGCAATCCGCTGCTTGGCCTGGAGAACGCACACCTGGCACCGCACCTGGCGAGCCGCACCGATGCCGCCATGGAAGCCATGAGCTGGGTGGTGCGCGACGTGTGGGACGCCATCTCGCGCTGAACGCGCGGCGGTTTCCTTGCTGGCTGCGGCCGTATGATTCCGGCCCAACCTTCAGGAGCCCCACGCATGTTCGAGATCATTTCCGTCCACGCCCGTCAGGTCATCGATTCCCGCGGCAATCCCACGCTCGAGTGCGAAGTGGCCCTGGAAGGCGGCGCCTTCGGACGCGCCATCGTCCCGAGCGGCGCATCGACCGGCGAGCACGAGGCCGTGGAGCTCCGTGACGGCGACAAGAAGCAGTGGCTCGGCAAGGGCGTGGCCAAGGCCGTGTCCAACGTCAACACGCGCATCGCGCCGATCGTCCTGGGGATGGATGCGCGCGACCAGGCGGCGCTCGACCACTCGATGATCGAGTTCGACGGCACGCACAACAAGGGCAAGATGGGCGCCAACGCCCTGCTCGGCGTCAGCATGGCCACGGCACACGCCGCGGCAGCCGCCAGCCGCATGCCGCTCTGGCGCTACCTCGGCGGTGCGGGCGCGCGGCGCCTGCCGGCCCCGATGCTCAACATCCTGAACGGCGGCAAGCACGCGGACAACAGTGTCGACTTCCAGGAGTTCATGATCCAGCCCGTGGGCTTCAGCGACTTCGGCACGGCCATGCGCGCCGGCGTCGAGTGCTACCACGCGCTCAAGAAGGTGCTGCATGACAAGGGCCTCTCCACGTCGGTGGGCGACGAGGGCGGCTTCGCGCCGAACCTGCCCTCCAACGAGGCCGCGTGCGAGGTGATCGCGGAGGCCGTGAAGAAGGCCGGCTACGACCTCGGCCGCCAGATCATGATCTGCCTCGACCCCGCCATGAGCGAGCTCGCCAACGAGGCGAAGGCCGTGAAGAAGAAGGGCTACCGCTTCTTCAAGAGCGACCCCAAGCGCGTGGCTTCCAGCGACGACATGATCGCGCTGTGGGAGAAGTGGTGCAAGAAGTGGCCAATCCGCTCGATCGAGGACGGACTGGCCGAGGACGACTGGAAGGGCTGGAAGGACCTGACCGTCTCGCTCGGGTCCAAGGTGCAGCTGGTGGGCGACGACCTGTTCGTCACCAACCCCGAGTTCCTCAAGAAGGGCATCGAGACCGGCTGCGCGAACGCGATCCTGGTGAAGGTGAACCAGATCGGCACGCTCACCGAGACGTTCGACGCCGTGAACATGGCCACCCGCAACGGCTACCGCGCCATCCTCTCGCACCGCTCGGGCGAGACCGAGGACACCACGATCGCGGACCTCGCCGTGGCCACCAACTGCGGCCAGATCAAGACCGGCGCGCCCGCGCGCACCGACCGCACCGCCAAGTACAACCAGCTGCTGCGCATCGCCGAGGACCTCGGCGACTGCGCGGAGTACGGGATCGCGAACCCCTGACGCATGACTGGCCTTGAGTAATGGCCGCCCCGGCGTTGCCGGGATCGCCTTCCCATGAGCGCATCCACCCCACGAACGCCGATCTTCGCGCTCCGTCGCCTCGGCGAGTTCTGGCGGATCCTCGGCCCGGACCGGCCGCTCTACGCCGCCGCGATCGGCGTGCAGGCGCTGGCGGCCGCGTGCCAGTACGTGGTACCGCTCGTGCCGCAGGCGGTGATCGATGGGGTGTTCTCGCCCGAAGGCACGCGGATGGGCGCGATGAGCGTGCGCATCCTGGCTGCGCTCGGCGGCGCGGAGGCGGTGCGCGGCGCGCTGTGGGTTCCGGCGCTGGCCATTGCGGTGGCGGCGGTTCTTTCCGGTGCGCTCAACCTGCTGCGCGGACGGATGATCGCGGTGGCCGCGCAGCGGAGCGTGCGCCGGCTGCGCGAGCGCGTCCACGCGAAGCTGGTGCGGCTGCCGGTGCCCTTCTTCGACACCAACGAGAGCGGCGACCTGCTCCAGCGCTGCACCAGCGACGTGGACACGGTGCAGAACATCCTGGCCAACCAGGTGGCGGAGATGGGCCGCGCCACCCTGCTCCTGGTGATTGCCGTGCCGCTCATGTTCGCCATCGACTGGCGGATGGCGATCGCCTCCACCGCGTTGGCGATTCCCGTGGTGGCGTTCGCCGGGCTCTATTTTCGCACGGTGAGCGATCGATTCCGCACCAAGGACGAGGCCGAGGGGCGCCTGACCGCGAAGGCGCAGGAGAACATCTCCGGCATCCGCGTGGTGCGAGCGTTCGGGCGGCAGGAGTTCGAACGGGAGGAGTTCCGTGTGCGCAATGCGGAGCACCGCGACGCCGACATCCGGCTCTTCGACGGGCTCTCGCAGTTCTGGGCGCTCAGCGACATCACCTGCCTGGGGCAGCTCCTCCTGGTGCTTGTGGTGGGGCTCATGCTTGTCTCCGGCGGAACGCTCGGCGCGGGAGAGTTCTTCTTCTTCCTGTTCGCCACCAACATGTACATCTGGCCGATCCGTCACCTGGGCCGCATGCTGGCGGACCTGGGCAAGGCCGTGGTGGCGCTCGAGCGGCTGCAGGCGATCCTGGCGCCGGCGCCCGAGGACGCCGCGGATGACGTGCGCGCTGCGGCGGACGGCCCGCATGAGCCGCTGCCCGCGGGCGGCATCCGCTTCGAGGGCGTGCGCTTCGCGTATCCGGGCGGGCGCACGGTGCTCGATGGCATCGATCTGCAGGTGGGCCCCGGGGAAACCGTGGCCATCATGGGCCCGAGCGGGTGCGGCAAGTCGACGCTCGCGGCGCTCCTCCTGCGCTTTCGCGAACCCGATGCCGGGCGAATCACGGTCGGCGGCGCGGACATCCGCTCGTTCGCGCGCGGACGGCTGCGCGCCCGCATTGCGAGCGTGCTGCAGCCGCCCTTCCTCTATTCGCGCACCATCCGCGAGAACGTGGCCATTGTGCAGCCGGAGATGGCGCTTGCAGTCGTAGCGGAGGCTGCGGAGAGCGCGGCGGTGCATGATTCCGTCCAGCGCTTCACCAAGACCTGGGACACGGTGGTGGGCGAGCGCGGCATCACGCTTTCCGGCGGGCAGCGGCAGCGCCTGGCGATTGCGCGCGCGTTGGTGCGCGAGGCGGACATCCTGGTGCTCGACGACTCGCTGAGTGCCGTGGACGGCGAGACGGAACGACGGATCCTGGACGCCATGCGAGCACGGCGCGGCAAGGTGCCGACGGTGGTCATTGCGCATCGACTGTCGACCCTTGCCGAGGCGGACCGCATCGTGGTGCTGGAAGCGGGGCGCGTGGCGGACCACGGGACGCACGCGGAATTGATCGCGCGTGATGGCCTGTACAAGCGGCTCTGGGCCATCCAGGCGGAGCTCGAGGACGAAGAGCGTTCGGCGCTCGCCGGGGAGCCCGCGCCATGAGCGAA
>CAMBSR010000249.1 GCA_945870475.1 Phycisphaera mikurensis NBRC 102666 | reverse complement strand
CCGGAGATCAGGCCCTGGCCGCCGGCGCGCTTGTTGATGACGGCGGTCTTCACCGCATCCGCGAGGTCGTTCTCGCCGCTGGCGCCGCCCGAGTTGATCAGGCCCACGCGCCCCGCGTAGCAGTTGAGCACCTGGTAGCGGCAGAGGTCGATCGGGTGATCGCTCGAGAGATCGCTGTAGATCCGCTTGTCGAACTTGCCGTAGCTCGAGCCGCCCGTGCCCAGCGCCACGTAGCCGCCGTTGAGTTCCGGCAGCTTCTGCTTGATGACGTCGGCCTTGATGGTGACGCCCAGGTGGTTGGCCTGGCCCGTGAGGTCGGTGCTCAGGTGGTAGTCCTTGCCGCCCGTCTTGAACGCATCGTTGCGCAGGTAGCACCACAGGAAGGTGCACATACCCAGCGAATGCGCCTCCTCGAAGGCTTCGGCCACGTACATGATCTCGCGCGTAGCGCCGGCACTGCCGAAGTAGATCGTGGCGCCGATCGCGCATGCACCCAGGTTCCACGCCTCGCGCACGGTGCCGAACGGGATCTGCGACGCCGCGTTCGGGTAGGTGAGCAGCTCGTTGTGGTTGTACTTCACCATGAACGGGATGCGGTGCGCGTACTTGCGGCTCACGCTCGCGAGCACGCCGAAGGTGCTGGCCACCGCGTTGCAGCCGCCCTCCACCGCGAGCTTCACGATGTTCTCGCCGTCGAAGTACGCGGGGTTCTTGGCAAAGCTCGCACCGGCCGAGTGCTCGATGCCCTGGTCCACCGGCAGGATGCTCATGTACCCGGTGCCGCCGAGGCGGCCGTGGCCGTAAATGCGCTGCAGGCTCGCCATCACCTGCGGGCTGCGGTCGGTCGGCGCGAAGCAGCGGTCGACGAAGTCGGGACCCGGGAGGTGGAGCGTGGACTTGGAGACCTTCGCGGTGTGCGAGAGGAGGCCGTCGGCCTCGGCGCCAAGGGTCTTCGAAACGTCGATGGTGAGGTTTGCCATGGAGCGCGGATGTTAGGAAAGAGGTGCCGGGGACGCCCGTCCCTCATTTCCGCCCGGCGAAAAGAGGACGGGTGTTCCTGGGCTGCAGGAACTTCCGCCGGATTCCCGTGCGAAACCGCAGGCGCGGCTACGGTCGCCGGCCGCGCGGCTGGAGCACGTCCCGATGCTTCCACGGCCGGATGGTCGCGCCGACATTCTCCTTGACACATATCGCTTTTATGGAATACTGCCATGCAGCATGGATGGGACATCGAATTCACGGACGAGTTCGGACGCTGGTGGGACACCCTGCCACTCACCGCGCAGGAAGCCATCGCCCATGACGTCGAGGTGCTCGGCCACGTTGGCCCCGCACTCGGCCGCCCGTTGGTGGACAGCGTCCGGCTTTCGCGGCATGCGAACATGAAGGAACTCCGCACCCAGCACCGCCGGTCCGCCTACCGCATCCTCTTCGCCTTCGATCCACGCCGTACGGCGATCCTCCTGGTGGGCGGCGACAAGGCGGGGAACCAACGCTTCTACACCCAGGCAGTGCGCGAGGCGGATCGCCTGTACGACGAACACCTGGAAACGCTTCGAAAGGAAGGTCGGATCAGATGAAGGCCCGGAAATGGTCGGAACTCAAGCGAAGGATGCCGCCCGAATCCCGCGCGCGCGTCGATGCCCGTGTGGCCGCGACGCTTGCGGCGATGCCCTTGACCGAGGTGCGCAAGGCCATCGGGATGACGCAGGCCGAACTCGCAGGCAACCTGGAGACCGGCCAAGGCACCGTCTCCAAGCTCGAGCATGCCACGGACATGTACCTCTCGACCCTGCGCAAGTACGTCGAAGCGCTCGGAGGCGAGCTGCACCTGATCGCATCGTTCCCGCAGGGGCGCCGCTTCGAGATCGAGCGGATCGAGGAAAAATAGGCGCCGGGGACGCCTGAACCTAGCGAATCCACCCACCGCAGAGCACGCGGTCGCCTTCAAAGCACACCACGGCCTGCCCCGGCGCCACCGCCGGCTGCGCGGCGTCGAAGCGAACCTCGATGTCAGGCTGCGCGCCCGCTCCGGCAACCGCGCGCACCTTCGCCGGCACCGGCTCGCTGTTGTAACGAATCTTCGCCAGGCAGCGCGTCCACTCGGCGCGGGGCTCCGCCAGCCAGTTGCAGTCTGCGGCCATGCAGCCCTCGGAGAGGAGCGCCTCGCGCGGGCCCACGGTCACGGTGTTGGTGGCGGCGTCCTTCCGCACCACGTAGACCGGCTCGCCCATCGCCACGCGCACGCCCTTGCGCTGGCCCACGGTGAAGTGCTGGTGCCCCGGATGCTCGCCGAGGATCTGCCCGGAGAGGTCCACGATGGTGCCGGGCCGCACCGCCTCGGGCGTGCGCCGCGCCACCAGCCCCGCGTAGTCGTTGTCGGGCACGAAGCAGATCTCCTGCGAGTCCGGCTTGCCGAAGACGGGAAGCCCCAGCTCCTCCGCCAGCGCGCGCACCGCAGGCTTGCGCATGCCGCCGATGGGCAAGAGCATCCGCGCCAGCCGCTCGCGCGGTGCGCCGAAGAGCACGTAGCTCTGATCCTTGTCCAGGTCCACGCCCCGCCGCAGCGCGAAGCCGCCGGCGCCGTCCGGCTCCACGCGCGCGTAGTGGCCGCTTGCCACGAACTGTGCGTCGATCTGCTCGGCGTAGTCGTGCAGCTTGCCGAACTTCAGCCAGTCGTTGCAGCGCACGCACGGGTTCGGGGTGCGGCCGGCGTTGTATTCGCCCACGAAGTAGTCGATGATCCGCCCGAAGTCCTTCTTGAAGTTCACCACGTAGAAGGGAATGCCGAGCTTCGCCGCCACCAGCCGCGCATCGGCGGCATCGTTGATGGAGCAGCAGCCCTGGTGGCCGATCTTGAGCGAGACGCCTGCGCCCCCCGCCCCTGGCACTGCGCACTGGTCCGCACGCTCGAGCTCGTCGAACGTCTCGCCGGGGCTCCCGAGGCGCATGAACACGCCCACCACGTCATGCCCCGCGCGCTGCAGGAGCGCGGCGGCGACGGAGGAATCGACTCCGCCCGACATGGCGAGGAGGACGCGGGGCATGCGGGCAAATTACCCGGAGTGGCGGCCGGGGCACTGCGTCGCGCCGAGCTCAGGCCGATTCGCCCGAACAAGCCGTGCAATCCGTTCGCGCGAGCCGACCACCGACATCTGCGCGCGTGGGCTCGGTCGTCAACAGGAAAACCAAGGAGGGCAGCACCTCTCGATGCTGCCCTCCGCTGCTTGGAGATCACGGTTGTTGCACGAATCACGCGCGCCGACGGCGACCCGCCAGCCCAGCCACTCCGAGCAGCGCGATCGCGCCGGGCGCCGGGACGGCCGTGAAATCGACATCCATCAGCTGCAGGCCAGGCTGCGCGATCGGGCCGTAGCCGTAGCTCTGGTAGACGAGCCGGTAGTACTCGTTGCCGACCGTCGCGTCCAGCGTCACGGGTCCCGTGGTGTTCGTGAAGTCGATGGTCAATCCGACTTGCTGTCCACCGCCACTTGCAGTCCAGTCATTGAACTTGGCGAGGAGAAGCGTGCTGCTGCCACCGCCGAAGTTGACGGCGTACCACGACATCACGAATGCGTCGGTGGACTGAAATCCCTGGAGCAACTGGAACT
>CAMBSR010000248.1 GCA_945870475.1 Phycisphaera mikurensis NBRC 102666 | reverse complement strand
TCACGGTGATCCGCACCTGGTACGGGCGGACGCCGCGGCCCTGGACCGCTGCCTCCACCACGCCCGGCGAGACCGTGTAGTTGGCCACCTGGCCGGCGAGCGCGTACTCCATGCCCATCACCTTGGCGTCGGGCCGGATGCCGGCCTCGGCCGCCTCGACGAATCGCGCGGCATGCCACGGGAGCCCCTCGAGTCCCAGCTTGCGCCGGAACTTGATGCCATGGCGCACGCGCCGGGGCTGCTCCAGCTTCTTCTGCGACGGACGGATGCTGAATCCCTCGTTGCTCACTGCGAGTCCTCCAGTGAGCTGCCGCGGAGCGCGAGCAGGTCGCGCAGCTGCGAGGTGTTGAGCTCGGTGAGCCACTGCTCGCCGCTGCCGATGATCTGGCTGGCAAGCTCGGTCTTCTGCTCGATCATCTGGTCGATGCGCTCCTCGAGCGTGCCGATGGTGATCATCTTGTGCACGTTCACGGTGCGCAGCTGGCCGATGCGGAACGCACGGTCGGTGGCCTGGTTCTCCACTGCCGGGTTCCACCAGCGGTCGTAGTGGAACACGTGGTTGGCGGCCGTCAGGTTGAGGCCGACGCCGCCGGCCTTCAGGCTGAGCACGAAGATCGGGCAGGCCGGATCCTCGCTCTGGAAGCGCTGCACCAGCTGGTCGCGCTTGGCCTGCGGCGTGCCGCCGTGCAGGAAGAGCGCCTCGATGTCCAGTTCCTGGCGGATCATCTGCACCAGGAGGTGGCCCATCTGCCGGTACTGCGTGAAGATCAGCGCGCGATCGCCCGCGGCAGTGAGCTCCTCGAGCATCTCCATGACGCGGATGCTCTTGCCGCTGCGTCCGCTGAGGCGCCCGGCACGCACCACGTTGGCCGGCACCACGATCTTCTTCTCCTTCTCCGCGGGCTCGGCGCCCTCCGTTCCCTCGGCATCCTCGTCCACCACCGGGGCGTTGGACGGCATGCCCTCGCGCAGGAAGTGCGCGGGGTGGTTGCAGATCTGCTTGAGCTTGACCAGTGCGCTGAGCACGAGGCCGCGACGGCGGATGCCCTCGGCCTGGTCGACGCGCTTGAGCATGTCGTTGACCACCTGCTCGTACAGCGATGCCTGTTCCGGCGTCAGCGGGATCTGCTGGCGCGTCTCGACGAGCGGCGGCAGGTCGCTGATGACGTTCGGGTCGGTCTTGAGGCGGCGGAGGATGAACGGCCGCACCAGCTGCCGCAGGCGCTCGGCCTGGCGCTTGTCGCGGTGGCGTTCCACCGGGAGCGCGAAGCGCTTGCGGAAGTCGCCCTGCGTGCCCAGGTAGCCCGGGCAGCAGAATTCCATGATCGACCACAGTTCGCTCAGGCGGTTCTCCACCGGCGTACCGGTGAGCGCGATGCGGAACTTGGTGCGCAGCGCGCGGATCGCCGCGGTCTGCTTGGTGGGCGGGTTCTTGATGTGCTGCGCCTCGTCGAGCACCACCCGGCGCCATTCCACCTGGTTGAGGAGGTCCTTGTCGCGGGTGACCAGCGCGTAGGTGCTCACCACCACGTCGGCGCGCGAGGCGATGTGCACGAAGCGGTCGCCCTGCGGGCGTTCCAGTCCGTGGTGGAGGTGCACGGTGAGCTCCGGCGCAAAGCGCGTGAGCTCGCGGTGCCAGTTGCCGAGCACGCTCATCGGCGCCACCAGCAGCGTCGGCCCGATGCGCTCCGCCTCCGTGGCGCCCTCGGGGACGTTCTGCCGCTCCGACTGCAGCA
Organism: Phycisphaera mikurensis NBRC 102666; assembly: GCA_945870475.1. Lineage (GTDB taxonomy): Bacteria > Planctomycetota > Phycisphaerae > Phycisphaerales > SM1A02 > UBA966. The sequence continues at coordinate 1,879 of CAMBSR010000248.1, read as the reverse complement.
GGGCGATCAGCTGGATGGTCTTGCCGAGGCCCATGTCGTCGGCCAGGCACGCGCCCATGCCGAAGCGCTCGAGGAACGAGAGCCAGCTCACGCCGGCACGCTGGTACGGGCGCAGGGTGCCCTGGAATCGCTCGGGCTGCTCGAGCATGGCGATCTTCTCCACCGAGCCGTCCGGTCCGAAGATCTCCGAGACCCAGCCCTTGGTGTCGAGGCCCACCACCGGCAGCGCGCCGTCGGCGGCGTCGCCGTGGGCGAGGCGCAGGGCCTCGACCAGCGTGACCTGCCCGCCCGCATTCTGCTTCAGGAACTTGACGCCGCGCTCCAGGTCCTCGGGGCGGATCTCGACCCACTGGCCGTTGATGCGCACCAGCGGCACGCCCTTCTTGGCCAGTGCCTGGAATGCCTCGAGCGTGAGCGGCATGTCGCCGAGGGCGATCTGCCAGCTGTAGTTCACCAGGCTGTGGAGGCCCACGCCGCCGCCGGAGCGGCCGCCGTCGCCACCTTCGCCGGACGCCGGATCGCTCTCGATGAGGAGGCGCGCGCCGACGCGGTTGGCGGTCTGTCCCCACCAATCCGGCACCAGGACCTCGAAGCCGGCTTCCGCGAGCACCGGCTTGAAGTCGCGGAGGAACTGGTAGGCCTCGGTGGTCTTGAGTTCGAGCCCCGTGGGTGCGCCTTCATCGAGCGCTTCCTCGATCTTCGGGTACAGGCGGCTGGCGCGACCGAGCTCCTGGAGGAGCATGTCGCAGAGCTGCTGCGTTTCCTGCGGCGAGCTGCCGCGACCGGCGCGGCCGCCGGAAGCGCGGTTCCACAGCGCCTCCGCGTCCACCACGATCGGCGGGCTGTCGTTGGAGACCAGGCTGAACGAGAGGCGCCACGGGTGGTCGTCCTCGTGTCCGTCCGGGCCAGCGAGGAGTTCCGACGGCGGCTCCAGGAGCTGGAGCAGCAGGCGCATCTCGCGCCCCTCGCCGATGTCCTCGAGGTTGGCGATCCACTGGCGCGCAGTGCGCACGATGCTCGACTCGACGGCCGCGGGCTGCTTCACCGCGCCCTGCGCGCCGAGCAGTCCGGCCAGCCACGCCACGTGCGGATCGCGGTCCGGGTCGCGCCCGTCGATCGCTTCCACGTAGCTCTCGGCTTCCAGCACGTCGCGGATGCTGCAGTCGACGAACGCGCCCATCGATTGCTCGAGGAGCGCCGTTGCCGCCCCGGAACCTTCGGCAGCGCGCACCACCGCGGGGACGCTGCGGGCCAGCGCGGAGAACCGTGCGTGGTTGGGCGCATCGTGCAGCCACGGGCGCCATGCGGCGAACATGGCGCCGCTGCGCTCCTGCACCACCGTGGGGATCACGCGCTGGTCGTTGATGAGGTGCTGCGTGAACTGCGAGACGGCGTTCCACCAGCGCGCGTCATGGCCCCAGGCCACTTCGCTGCTCGATGCCTCGGTTTCCAGGGCGCGCAGCAGGGCGAACGCGGTGCGCGCGTCCAGGCTGACGGCGGGGACCTCCACGGCCACGAGCGCCTCTTCGGGCTCGGCCATGAATCCCGCGGCCTCGTCGCATGCCGCCAGGCGATCGCTCGGCAGCGGGAGCTGGCCGTTCGGCGTCTCGACGTACGGAAGCAGCAGCGAGATGTTCGATTCGGTGATCGTGCCCTCGGCGCCGATGCGCTCGTCGCCGCCGGCGCTTGCACGCGCGTGCTCGATGGCCGGCGCAATGGCCGTGCGAACCTCCGCCGCGGTGGCCGCGAACGGATGCGTGCCCGGCGCGATGGTGGCCTGCTGGGCGGGCGTGAGGCGGTTGGCGTTCTCGCCCCAGACGCGCAACGATCCGTGAGACCAATTCAGGTGGAGTACGAACATCGTGGTCCGATGCGCCGC
>CAMBSR010000247.1 GCA_945870475.1 Phycisphaera mikurensis NBRC 102666 | reverse complement strand
CAATTCAAGCGCGCGCCACCCGCGCCCCGTCCACGCCCTCGCGCTCGCACCAGCGGCTCACCACGCACGCGGTCCACGCGCGCTGCGCGGCGCCCTCGTCGCCGGCGCGGGCCTGTGCCAGCGCGGCATGCGCGGCCTGGCCGTGCAGGATCCCCTGCGCATCCAGCCGGCGGGGGTCAAGGACGTCATCCGCCCACGAGGCCAACGGCCCGGAGAGCCACGCCCGCAGCGGCACGCCGAAGCCCTGCTTGGAGCGCGCGGCGATGCCGTGCAGTTCCGCGGGGAGTCGGCGGCGGAGCGCATCGCGGAGGAGCATCTTCCCCACCGTGCCGTCGGAGCGCCACGCCGGCGGGATGCGCCATGCAAACTCGAAGAGCCGCATGTCGAGCATCGGGTCGCGCGCCTCCAGTCCGCTCTCCATGGTGCAGCGGTCGAGCTTGGTGAGGATGTCGTCCGGCAGGTAGATGGTCTGGTCGCGCAGCAGGAGCTCGTCGAAGAAGCCGTGCTCGTCCTGCGGGAATCGCCCCGGCATGTCGCGCGCCTCGCGTACCACGGTGGCCGCCCAGAGGTCCGAGGGCAGCTGCTGGATCAGCGACGCCGGGTCCGGCCACACGGCGAAGAAGGAGCGCCACAGATCCTCCTCATCGCGCGCGCGCAGGATCGCGGCCAGCTTCTGCATCAGGCGCCCGCGCTGCGTGCGCCGGAGCGCAGAAGGAAGCGTCGGCTCCAGCTGCTTCAGCACCCACTCCCAGCTGTCGCTTCCCATCAATCCGATGGCATCGGCCATGCGCTGGCGCACGAAGAGCGGCACCGACCCGATCCACCGCGAGAGCGCGAAGCCGCGCAGGTGCCGTTCGTAGCCGCCGAAGAACTCGTCGCCGCCCTCGCCCGAGAGCACCACGCCCACGGAAGCACGCGCTGCGCGGCTCACGGCGAGCGTGGCCACGGCGCTGGAATCGGCGAACGGCGCATCGAAGCAGCCGATGGCGTCCTCCACGAGCGACACCAGGTCCGCATCCGGCACCATCACCTCGTGGTGGTCGGTGCCGAGCGCCTTGGCCACGGCGCGCGCATGGGCGCGCTCGTCGTACTGCGCGTGCTCGAAGCCCACGGTGAAGGTGCGCAGCGGCGCCACGCCCGCGTGGCGCATGGCCGCCACCACCAGCGAGCTGTCGATGCCGCCCGAGAGGAACGCACCCAGCGGCACGTCGCTCGGCAGCCGGCGACGCACGGCGGATTCGAGCAGGCCGTCGAAAGCGCGCACCATCTCCGCGCGGTCGCCGTGGAACCCCTGCTGGCGCACGGACGCCGCCGCCGCACGCGCGGAGAACCACTCGCGGTGCGAGATGCGACCGCTGGACAGCTCGAGCCGCAGCGCATGCCCCGGGCGCAGCGCATGCATGCCTTCCCAGACGGTGCGCTCGCCGCGCGTGGCGAGCGACCCGAGCACGGACGCAATGGCGAACGGCGAGACACGGTTGCGGAACACCGGGCACGCGGTCAGTGCACGGAGCTCGCTGCCGAAGACGAACACCGGCGCGCCGTGGCCGTCGTCGGCGTGTCCCCAGAAGCAGGGCTTCACGCCGAAGCGGTCGCGCGCCAGCCAGAACGAGCGCTCGTGCAGGTCGACGGCCGCGAACGCGAACATGCCGTCGAGGAGCGGGAGGGTGGCCTCGACGCCGTGCGCGTCGAGCATGGCGGCGAGCACGGCGGTATCCCCGGTGGAAGGGCCGACCGGATGGCCGGCGGCCTCCAGGCCGCGGCGCAGCTCGCGAAAATTCCAGAGTTCTCCGTTGTAGGCAAGCACCCAGCGGCCCGAGGCCGAGACGAACGGCTGCGCGGCGGCGCTGGTGCGGTCGAGGATCGCGAGCCGGCGATGCGCGACCGCCACGCCCAGGCGCGGCTCGAACCACGTGCCCTCGCCGTCCGGCCCGCGGTGCGCCACCGCCGCAGACATCGCGCGGAGCGCCGCCTGCGCGTCGCTGATCCGTTCGGAGCGATCGATGAATCCGGCGAATCCGCACATGCCGGCGTGGATGCTATCCCTGCGCGGAGGCGGGCTGCGGAGCCGGCCGGGCAGGAGCATCCGTGCGCAGCCACGTGGCCCGCATGCGGGCGCGCTGCGCATCGCTCCAGAAGTGGCGCACGGCGGGCAGGTCCAGCACCTGGTCCACGTAGTCCGGGCGCGCGGCGATCGCCAGCTTGAGGCGCTCCCCGAGCTCCGAAGGCGCCCTCACGCTGTTGAGGTTCTCGCGCCGCACGTCGGGGACGGACGGGCACTCGAGGAACTCACGCAGGAGCGTGGTCTTGCGCTCGTCCGGCACGTCGATGCGCATGATCAGGCTGCGCGTGCGGCCGGAGCGCGCCATGGCCCAGCCGGCCTCGGTGTCAAAGGGCTGCTTCAACGGGTCGAAGCCCACGGTCTGCGCGAACTCGCGCTGCCACCACACGCTGGATGCGGCATGCGGGAAGGTGCGGAAGAAGAGGTCCGCCAGCTGCTCTGCGGGCATCCAGCGCACGGTCCGCCAGTGGTGGCGCAGCCAGTAGATGCGGCCGAAATACGTGAAGTTGCTGACGTTGAACGCGATGGGATCGCGCACCATGGAAATGAACCGGACCTCGCCACCGAACGCGCGGAGGAACGGCAGCATGATGATGTCACCGTGCGCGCGGTGGCGCAGGCCACCGTGCGCGGTCACGGGACGAGTGCCGGCACCCGGCCAAAGGGCCTCGGGCTGGGCATGGTGCGCGCGGGTGACCGTGAAGTCGCCCTTTGCCTCCTCGGCGGCACGGAGCACGCTCGTCGACGCGGTCTTGGGTGCGCTCAGGACGATCACCAGCTTCGGCTTCGTGGCGGTGGCAGCCTTGAGGTGCTTCAGTGCGCGCCGTTCGTTGCGGCCGTGGCGCAGGCCCTCGTGCACGAACCGGATCGGCGTGTTGATGGTCTCCGCAAGGTCACGGATCCTCGCCAGGAGCGGCGCGCGTTCGGGAGCGTTCGACATGGAGTGAATATACACGCCGCAGCGGCAAATCCCCCTTCGTTAGACTCCTTCCGTGCCCAACGCCTGCGCCATCCACACACCCGAGTTCGAAGCCGTGGAGCGGCGCGACCCGACGTGGTCCGCCATCCACCTGCTTGCGGCGATGGCCTGGTGCGCCGCCATCTCGCTCGGTCGGGCACCGGAGGCGATCTGCTTCGGCATCCTTGCCGCGGTGACGGTCATCCGCCTGCCTTCGACGGCGCGGCTCTATCCCGCGTTGCTGCGGTCGCCGGTGTTCGTGGCGCTGCTGGCATTCGCCGCATGGCGTGGCGTCGCGATCTTCTGGAGTCCGAACGAACAGGCTTCGTGGAAGGATGCGCTGATGCGCGCGGCGCTGGTGCCGGCGTTGCTGTGGCCGCTCTCCCACCGCTGGCGGCAGTTGGCAGTAGCGATGGCGACAGGCGCCGCGGTGAGCGCCACGGCGATGCTCGGCCGCAACTTTGACGGGCATCGCTTCCTGCGCTACGAATCGGGAAAGCGTCTGATCAGAACACCGGCGACCGTGGCCATGGTGCTTGCCATGGGAGTCTCCCTGTCCGCCGCGTGGGCAATGGCGGCGCGCGAGCGCGCCGGGCGGAT
>CAMBSR010000246.1 GCA_945870475.1 Phycisphaera mikurensis NBRC 102666 | reverse complement strand
ACACTGGCTGGGACCAGGGTTGCGTGGACATCGCGATTCCGGAGTGCGGCCTGTTCGTCTACAACTGCACCTCGCCGAACACCCCGGCGAACAACTGCGCGATCTCCCCGGAGGTCGTGACCGTCACGGCCACCCCGGTTGGCTTCGCGTTCAACACCACCACGGCGACCACCGATGGTCCGCCGGAACCGCTCTGCGGCTCGGGCGACAACGATACCCCCATCCACAAGGACATCTGGTATCGCTTCATCGCTCCGTCCGATGGCCAGCTCACGGCGACCAACTGCTTCGCAGGTGACTTCGACTCGAAGATCGCTGCGTACGACATTGGCACCAACCTGGCCGCATTCGATCCCCAGCTGCTCCCCGATTACTTCATCGGCTGCAACGAGGATTGCGCTGACCCGGTGTTCACCTCCGAGCTGTCGGTCTCCGGCATCGTCGGTGGCCACTACTACCTGGTCCGCGTCGGTGGATACGTAGGTGCGTCGGGCACCGGCACGCTGACTCTCAGCGTTGCCCCCCCGCCGAACCCCTGCGATCCGGCCAACCTGATCCAGGGCGTCGCTGGCAGCCAGATCGTCACGCTGGACACCAACTACGCCAACTTCACGCCCGGCGCGCTCTGCTCGGTCTTCACCGGCGACGTCTGGAACGCGAAGATGATCAAGTTCACCTCGCCGGGCACGGGCTCGATGACGGTGCAGAACTGCGCTGACACCACCGGCAACGTCGATGCTCGTATCGTCGCCATGACGACCTGCAACGACGCTGGCACGGTCATCGCCTGCGACGACGATGGTTGCAGCGGTGCCGCTCCGTACACCAGCAAGCTGGTGTTCAACGCGGTGGCTGGTCAGACCTACTACTTCGCAGTGGGTGGCTACGACAACACCATGGTTGGTCCGTTCAACATTGAGATCATCGCGCCCGCCGCTCCGGCGTGCCCGGCCGACCTCAACCAGGACGGCGTGGTCAACGGTGCTGACCTCGGTCTCATGCTCGGCTCGTGGGGCCCGTGCCCCGGCTGCGCGGCTGACCTGAACCAGGACGGCATCGTCAACGGTGCTGACCTCGGTCTGCTCCTCGGCTCGTGGGGCCCGTGCGCCTGAGTCTGAGTGATTCACCCCGCTAGGTGGGGTGAGACAGTGAGTTCCACGCGGCCCCCGGACTTGTTCCGGGGGCCGCTTTCTTTTTTCGCGGGGTGGCTTGGGAATCGGGAATGGTGGGCACGTGACAGCTCGCCGCGCACGATGGTGCGGCGGCGTTCACGCCCCGTGCGCGTGCAGTGTGTTCAGTCACCGTCCCAGCGGCGCGACTGCTTGCGCGCCGAGTCCTTCTTCTTGCCTTCCAGCCGGCGCTTGACGCTGCCCCAGGTGGGCTTGGTCTTCTTGCGCACCTTGGGGCGCGCGGCGGCCTGCGAGACCATGGTCTTGAGGCGCGCCTCGCACGCGTCCTTGTTCTGGAGCTGGCTGCGGTGCAGGTCGCAGCGATAGAGGAGTTCTCCCTCGCCCACCCAGACGGCCGAGGCGATGGTGCGGAGGCGTTCGATGGCGGCATCATCGAGGCCACCGATGGCGGCCACGCGCACGCGGAGCACGGCGGCGGTGCTGGCCTTGTTCACGTGCTGGCCGCCGGGGCCGCGCGCGGTGGTGTAGGTCCACTCGAGGTCCTGCGGGCGGACCCACGCACCACGGCCAAGGTCGAGCGCGCCCGGTGGGCGCACCGGCCGCGGCGGGGGCGGCGGCGGGTTGGATGGGTACGCTTCGGCCATGGTGATGATCATTGTCGCATGCTGCGTCGCGATGCAGGCGCCCGAGACGGGGCGATCTCTGTCCACCGCGGTGGCTTCGCCCGGTACTTCGGGCACGGTTGCGACGCCGGTGGCCGCCCCGGCCGCCGAAACGCCCTCCGCCGCGCGCATCCTGGGCGTGGACGAGCGGGTGGCCGTCACCGCCGACGTGGGCGTCTGGGTGCCGCGCCTCACGGGCACGGCCCAGGTGGGCTCCGGCGGCACGCAGTTCCAGCTGGACAGCGACCTGGCGGTGCAGGACAGCGAGGCGGCCATCGCCGGCGAGTTTGCCGTGGCAAGCGGCCGTTGGCGCGTGGGCGGGATGGGCTACTCGGTGTCCGGCTCTGGCTCGCAATCGGCACCGACCGCCGGCACGTTCGGCAGCACCGCCATTGCGGTGGGTGACCAGCTCAAGGGGAGCTACAGCAGCTGGATGGCCGGCGCCGAGGCGGCATACCTCCTGTGGCGCCCGGTGGCCGACGAGCCGTGGCCGTGGAGCGCGGAGGGAAGCAACCGCGAGCAGGCAACCGCCGATTTCGGCACCAACGGTCGGCCGCTCTTCGATGCACAGTTCCTGCTCCTGGGTGGCGTGCTGGCGCTCCACTATGAGCAGGACCTGACGAACACCACCACCGCCAGCTCCTCCGGCTTCGATCGCACGGTGGCGTGCGTCTACGGGGGCGCGGGCATCGATGTGCGCCTCGGCCTGGATGGGCGCGTGCCGCTGGTGCAGGACGTGCGCATCTACGGCAATGCAGGTGTTGGGCCTTCGATCCCCGATGGCGAGGTGATCTGGATGGTGCGCGTTGGCGTGGCGCTCCTGATCGACGAGAACATCGGCGTGGAGTTCGGGTACCGGCTGTTCGATTTCAACCTGGTGGATGGCCCGTCCGAGGTGGACGCTGGCCTGCGCGGCCTGTTCGGCGGCGTGGCGGTGAAGTTCTGACCACGTGCGCCCGCGGAGGGCGCAACGGAAGGAGCGGCATGTCGCAGGGCGAGAAGCCTGGCAATTCCAAGCGGCGGGGCAGCGGCTTCCTGCGGGCCAAGTTGCGCCACGTGGTGTTGACGCGCACCGCCAATCGACTGACGCTTGGCATCCTGGGACGCCGGCACATGGCGCAGCCGATCAAGGTGCGCACCGTGGAACTGCGGATCCCGCACTGGCCGCGGTGCCATGACGGCATTCGCATTGCGCATCTCTCGGACTTCCACCTGGGTGACCTGATGCCGGTGGAGCGTGCGGTGGATGCGGTGAACCGCGTGGCCATGCTCCGGCCGGACCTGGTGGCGTGTACCGGCGACGTGGTGGACCTGGAGATGGACGGAGCGGGGCCGCTCCTGGCAGCCATGGGTTCGATCGGCGCGCCGCTTGGCCGGTACCTGGTGCTTGGCAATCACGATCACTTGGATGACGGCGCGGCACTCGCAACGCTGGCGGAGAGGCACGGCCTGCAGGTACTCGATGGCCACGTGGTGGCGGCCGGCGATGCCGAGACGCCGCTCCTGGTGGGCGGCGTCGACTGGGGCCGCACGGTGGGCGAGCTCGACGCGCGCGTGGATGCACTGCCGCGGGTGCCGCACCTGCTGCTTGCCCACAATCCCAAGGCATTCCATGCGTCCGCGCGGCGCGGCATCGCGCTCACGCTGAGCGGGCACACGCACGGTGGGCAGGTGGCGTGGAAGGGGAAGCCGCGCGTCAACTTCTCGTTCGCGCACCGGCTGAATGCCGGACTGTACGGGCGCAACGGGTGCTCGCTCTACGTGAACGTGGGCGCGGGCGCGTGGTTCCCGCTGCGGCTCCATTGCGCGCCGGAGGTGGTGCTGGTGACGGT
>CAMBSR010000245.1 GCA_945870475.1 Phycisphaera mikurensis NBRC 102666 | reverse complement strand
GTGAAGAAGATGTCGGTGGGGACGTCGGTGGCCTCGAACTCGACCGCCGAGACATCGAGTTCCACGGGGTCATCCGCGGTGTCGATGCTGAACCCGACGCACCGCGCCGGCGCCACGCCGGGCTGCCCCTGGTTGAGCACGTAGAGCGTCTTCCCGTTGATGGCCAGGCTGACCGGACGCACGCCGAGCGACGGCACGGTGGTGGCAAGCTCAAGCCCGCTGTTGTTCATGATGCGGAAGACGGAGAAGTCGTTGCTGCCGGCGTTCGTCACGAAGACGTGCGTCTGCGTGCACACCACGGCGTGCGACTGCGCACCGTTGATCGCCGTGAGGCCGTAGCCGCCGGTATCGAAGCTGCCGACGCTCGTCAGGATGCCGGTCTTGGCGTTGCGCTTGAACGCCTCCACCGTGTTCGGGCCGTTGGGGTTGGTGGAGACGTAGACGCCGTAGCCCGATCCGGCGGCCGCGGGCAGGGCGGGGCCGGCGAGTGCCGCCACGGCGATGATGCGTGCGAGCCGGCGGATGAAGGAGGTGGCAGTGGCGTTCATGGGGGAAGGGTCTCATCGGCCGTCCGCGAATCAAGCCTCCAGACGGGGCTTTCCGGCCCGTGGACCAGATGCGTCCGGGAATCGCTGCGTGCGGGCTGCAGGCTGATTTATCATTCCGGGGCTCATGCCCGGACCCGACCGCCAGACCCTCGACACCCTCGCACGCACCGCCGGCGACGCGCTTGCCGCGCTCAAGACCCTGCAGCGGGCGGACGGCCACTGGTGCGCCGAACTGGAGGGCGATTCGATCCTCCAGAGCGAATACCTCCTCATGAAGTGGATCCTCGGGCAGGAGCGTTCGCCGATGGCGGACGGTCGCGACGGCCCGGCCACGCTCGACAAGATCGTCATCTACCTGCGCTCGCAGCAGCGCGCCGATGGCGGCTGGGGCCAGTACCCGGGCAGCGCCATCGACCTGAGCGCCACGGTGAAGGCGTACTTCTGCCTGAAGCTCCACGGCGACTCGCCGGACGCACCGCACATGAACCGCGCGCGCGCGGTGATCCGCGCGATGGGCGGCGCGGAGAAGTGCAACAGCTTCAGCAACTTCTACCTGGCGGCGCTCGGGCAGATCAGCTGGAACGCCGTGCCCGCCATCCCGCCGGAAGTGGTGTGGCTCCCCAGGTGGTTCTACTTCCACATGGACCGCATGAGCGCGTGGAGCCGGACCATGATCCTGCCGCTTGCCATCGTGGCCACGCTGCAGCCGACGCGCAAGCTCGGCAGCGAGCAGGGAATCGACGAGCTCTTCCTCTCCGAGCACGACCGGCATCGCCTCAAGATGCGTGCCGAGGTGCCCGCGTTCTGGCGCGGCTTCTTCAAGGTGGTGGACAGCGTGCTGAAGGTCGGCGGCCGCATCGTGGGCACCAAGCCCCGCATGCATGCCGTGCGCGCCGCGTACGACTGGATCCTGGCCCGCGCCTCGCAGGACGCGCCCGCGCCCACCGAGGGTCTCGGCGCCATCTTCCCGCCGATGGTCTACATCCAGGTGGTGTTCCACGCGCTGGGCGTGAAGCGCGCCGATCCGCTGGTGCAGCGCGCCGAGAAGGACCTGGACGCGTTCTTCATCGAGGAGGACGACGCCAAGCTCGGGCCGTGCATCCACATCCAGCCCTGCTTCAGCCCGGTGTGGGACACCGGAATCGCCGCATATGCGCTCACCGACTGCGGCCTCACCGCCGAGATCGACCCCGACCTCGAGCGCGCCACGCAGTGGCTGCGGCAGAAGGAAGTGCGATGGACCGGCGACTGGATCGCGAACGTCCGCCCCGGCACGCGGCCCGGCGGATGGTTCTTCGAGTACCAGAACGCGTGGTACCCGGATGTCGACGACACCGTGATGGTCGCCATGGCGCTCAAGCGCGCGGGCGGACCGGAGAACGACGCGGCCGCGCGCCGCGGCATCGAGTGGGTCTTCTCCATGCAGTGCGAGAACGGCGGCTGGGCCGCGTTCGATCGCACCAGCAACCACCAGGTCTACGAATACGTTCCGTTCGCCGACCACAACGCGATGCAGGACCCGGCGTGCCACGACATCACCGGCCGCACCCTCGAGAGCATGAGCTGGCTCGGCTACCGCGTGGACAACCCGACCATCGCGAAGGCCGTCGAATTCATCAAGGGCTTCCAGGAGCCCGAGGGCTGCTTCTGGGGCCGTTGGGGCGTCAACTACATCTACGGCACGTGGCAGGCGGTGATCGGCCCGATCCGCTGCGGCGTGCCGCGCACCGAACCGTGGATCCAGCGCGCGGGCGCGTGGATCAAGAGCGTGCAGAAGCCCGACGGCAGCTTTGGCGAGACCGCCAACAGCTACGACGACCGTTCGCTCATGGGCACCGGCCCCAGCACCGCCAGCCAGACCGCGTGGGCGGCGATGGTGCTGCAGGAGGTCTACGGCCCGGATGACCCGGATCTCTGGCGCGCGCTTTCCTGGCTTGCCCAGACGCAGTTGCGCGCGGCTGATGCCATGGAGCCAAGCCTGAACCCCGACGGCGATCCGCCCGGCAGCTGGGTGGAGACCGAGTTCACCGGCACCGGCTTCCCGAAGGTCTTCTACCTGCGCTACCACATGTACCGGCTGTACTTCCCGCTCATGGCCATCGGCCGTGCGCTGGCGGCGAAGGGCATCCGCGTACAGGAGTCGGCCGTCGCGGGCGCAAGGCGCGCGGGCAGCGGCACGCCGGCCTACGCGCGCTGACGGAACGTGTGTCCGGGGTATCCCCGCACCTCTTTCAGAAGTCGGCGGGTGCGCTGAAGTCCATCGATGCACCCGTGGCCGGGTGCGTGAATCCCAGCCGCTCCGCGTGCAGGCAGAGGCGCGGGGACATCGCCTTCACCTCGGGCGGCGCGTAGAGGTCATCGCCCAGGATGGGGTGCCCGATCGCCAGGAGGTGCACGCGCAACTGGTGGCTGCGGCCGGTGACCGGCATGAGACCGAAGCGTGTGCGAGTGGGCGACTCGAGGCGCTCGCGCACCTCCCAGCCGGTGACGCTCGGGCGGCCGTGCGCGAAGTCGACGATCTGGAGCGGGGTGTTCACCAGGTCCTTGCGGATCGGCAGGTCGATCTCGCCCGCATCCTTCGGCGGATGCCCGGCCGCCAGTGCCACGTAGGTCTTGCGCGTCTCGCGCCGCTCGAACTGCATGCTGAGCGCGCGGTGCGTGTCCGCGTCGAGCGCCACCACCAGCACGCCGCTGGTGTCGCGGTCCAGCCGGTGCACCACGCGCGCGCCGCGCCAGCGCTGCTGCAGGCGCGAGATCAGGCAGTCCGCCTTCTCCGGGCCGATGCCGGGCACCGTGAGCACGCCGCAGTCCTTGCTGACCACCAGCAGGTGCGCGTCCTCGTGGATGACCGTGTAGCCGGGGGAGGGCATGCGCGGAACATACGCGGGGGGCACATCTGGGGCACGCGCAGGCCTCGCGCCGTGGGCCGGAGCGGCGGGTCGGCCTACACTCTCCGGATGCACGGATTCCGACTGGTCCTCGCGCCGATCGCCATGTTCGCCCTCGCCGCCTGCGCTCCGCAGAAGGCGTCCGATGCGCCTGCAGCTGCATCCGGTACGCCTGCGAATGCGACCCCCGCGGCCGCCCCCGCGCCGACCAAGCCCACCGACTTCCGCGCTACCGAGGCCC
>CAMBSR010000244.1 GCA_945870475.1 Phycisphaera mikurensis NBRC 102666 | reverse complement strand
AGCAGCCAACGTAGTCGAGCCGGGGTTCATTCGCGTTGACGCCGACGAAACCACCTACAATATGCACGTTATGATTCGCTTTGAGTTGGAGCGCGCCATGATTTCGCGCGACCTCGACGTCAAGGACTTGCCCGCTGAGTGGAATCGTCTGTACAAGGACTACTTGGGGCTGACCGTTCCGGACGATCGTCGGGGATGTCTGCAGGACGTGCACTGGTCGGGCGGCATGATCGGCTACTTCCCGACGTACACGCTGGGCACGCTCTATGCGGCGCAGTTCTTCGAGAAGGCGAAGGAGGCGATGCCTGGGCTCGAGGACGGCTTCGCGAAGGGCGAGTTCCGTCCGCTCCTGGCATGGCTCAACACCAACATCCATCGCCACGGGCGTCGCTACCTGAGCGCAGACCTGTGCACGCACGTGACGGGCGCACCGCTGAGCGCGGATCCGTTCATGCGGCACCTCGAGGCGAAGCTGAAGCCGATGTACGGGATCTGAATCGCAATGGCGCGGTGCGCTGCACGCTGGGGCAGGGGACGATGGTGGCCTGGAGGTCCGTAATTCGCGCATTGCGGGCGGGACGTCGATTTCTTGTTGGGATACCAACGCGGCTTCGGTACACTGCGGAATTCCCCCGAGCGTCCCAGGGATGGGTCGCAGCACCTCCGAACGGAACCACGCATGCCGCTCCGCAACGTCGCAATCATCGCCCACGTCGACCATGGCAAGACCACCCTGGTCGATGCCCTCCTCAAGCAGGCGGGCGCGTTCAAGGCGTCGAGCCCCGGCCAGGAATGCGTCATGGACTCGAACCCGCTCGAGCGCGAGCGCGGCATCACGATCCTGGCGAAGAACTGCGCCGTGAACTACGTGTTCGGCCCCGAGGCCGGCGCGGTGGCCGGGCAGGAGTTCCGCATCAACATCCTGGACACGCCGGGCCACGCCGACTTCGGCGGAGAGGTCGAGCGCGTGCTGCGCATGGCCGACGGCTGCCTGCTCCTGGTGGATGCCCTCGAAGGCCCGATGCCGCAGACGCGGTTCGTGCTCGGCAAGGCCCTTGAGCTCGGCCTGCGGCCGATCGTCGTGATCAACAAGTGCGATCGTCCGGACGGCCGCGCGAGCGCCGTCATCGACGAGGTGTTCGACCTCCTCGTGGACCTCGGCGCCGACGACCTGGCGCTCGACTTCCCGGTGGTCTACGCCTCCGGCCGCAGCGGCTGGGCGAACCGCAACATCGACGTGCGCGACAACGGCGTGCATGACCTGTTCCGCGTGATCGCGGAGCACGTGCCCGCGCCGCTCGAGGACGTGGACGCGCCGCTCCAGGCGCTCGTCACCAACCTCGACTACAGCGAGTATGTGGGACGCATCGCCATCGGCCGCGTGTACAAGGGCATCCTGAAGGCCGGCCAGCAGGTCACCCTCAGCAAGTCCGACGGCACCGTCAAGAAGGCCCGTGTCCTCAAGGTGAACCGCTTCGAAGGCCTGGGACGCCGCGAGGTTTCCGAGATCCGTGCCGGCGACCTGTGCGCCATCGAGGGCCTGGCCGAGATCGAGATCGGCGACACCATCATGGACCCGGACAACCAGGTGCCGATGGCGCGCGTGAAGGTCGACGAGCCCACCCTCCACATGGTCTTCCGCATCAACGACGGCCCGATGGTCGGCAAGGAAGGCAAGTTCGTCACCACCCGGCAGATCGCCGAGCGCCTGGACCGCGAGCTCCGCGGCAACGTGGCGCTGCGGGTCAGTGCCGGCGACACCGCCGACGAGTTCCGCGTCTCCGGTCGCGGCCTCCTGCACCTGGGCGTGCTGCTCGAGAACATGCGTCGCGAGGGCTACGAGCTCACCGTCGGCAAGCCCGAGGTCATCGAGCGCGAGATCGACGGCGTCCGCAGCGAGCCGTACGAGCGCGTCAGCATCGACACCGACTCGAGCACCATGGGTTCGGCCCTCGAGCTCCTCGGCAGCCGCGGCGGCGAGATCCTCAAGGTGGACCAGCGCGGACTGCGCATGCACATCGAGGCTGACATCCCGGCGCGCGGCCTCATCGGCTTCCGCACCCGTCTCCTCAACGTCACCGCCGGCGAGGCCGTGATGCACCACTCGTTCATCGGATACCGCCCGGCCTCCGGCAGCGTCAAGAAGCGCCAGAACGGCGTGATGATCGGCAACGAGTCGGGCAGCGCCACCACCTACGCGCTGCTCCAGCTCTGCGAGCGCGGCGTGATGTTCGTGCAGCCCGGCGACCCGGTGTACGAGGGCATGATGGTCGGCGAGAACGCGCGCGACAACGACCTGGTGGTCAATGCAGTGCGCCTCAAGCCGTTCTCCAACGTCCGCGACAACAAGGAAGCCACGGTCGTCCTCAAGAGCCCGCGCCTCATGAGCCTGGAAATGGCCCTCGAGTACATCGAGGAGGACGAGCTGGTGGAGGTCACCCCCACCGCGATCCGCATGCGCAAGCGCATCCTGAAGGAAGCCGAGCGTCGCCGCTCGGAGCGTTCGGCGCGCGATCGCGAAACCGCGATGGCCGACTGACGCAGCGCACGACCGGCGCCGCACGAACCTGACGGCGAACGTGATATGGACCCACGCCATGCGGATCTCCTGACGGACATCGTCGAGGAGTCCTGCGCGGCGCTTCCACGGGCGCGTCGTGACGACTGGATCGCCCGCATTGCCGACAACTACGAGGCGGCGAAGCGCGCAGCCGAGGGAACCGGTGCCGCCAAGCGCGCCGGCACCTGGTACACGCCGGCCGCGGTGGTGGCATCGGTGCTCGACGCGTCGATGCCCGCGCGGCCGGTGGCGGGATTCCGGGCGTGCGACCCATCCTGCGGCACCGGGAACTTCCTGTCGGCCATCGCCGCTCGATTGGGGGATGCCGCATGGAGCGCTGCGCGCATTGCCAAATCATTGGAAGGAATGGACCTCGATCCCATGGCCGTGGCCATCGCCCGCGTGCGCCTGCGGCACGAGGTTGGTGGCACCGCAGCGGCGTGGCGCGCAGCCATCCGTTGCGGTGATTCGCTGGCGGCGGATTCGTGGGACGGGCGCCGGTTTGCGTTGGTTGCCGGCAACCCTCCGTTCCTCGGGCAGCTGGAGGCTGGATCGTCGCGCAGCGCTTCGGAACGCGCCGCGCTCGAGGCGCGCTTCGGCGGCGCGGTGACTCGCTATGCCGACATCGCGGCGGCCTTCCTGCTGCTGGGCACCGAGCTCGCGCCGCGCGGAACAGCGGCGCTGCTGCAGCCGATGTCGACGCTTTCCGCGTCCGACGCACTCGGCGTGCGGCGTGCGTGCGAAGAACGTTTGGCGCTGGCAGCGGTTCTTCTGCCCCCGGCGCGGAGCTTTGGCGCGGCGGTCCACACCTGCGTGCCAGTGATGTCCGCGCGCGCTGCGCGCGATGTCCGCGTGGTGGATGCCGATGGACACGAGCATCGCGTGTCGCGGAGCCGTACGCACTGCGGTGCATGGGGCGCGGCACTTGCCGCCGCACGCGGCGTTCCCGATCCGCACATCCGTCGGGCCACCGGAACCCTGGATGCCTGGATGCGCGCCACGGCCGACTTTCGCCAGCACTACTACGGACTCAAGGGCCGGATCATCGAATCCCGTGGAGCGAAGCCGAGCGACCGGAGGCCGGCCATCGTGACCGTGGGTGCCATCGCCGCAGCCCGGCTCGATTGG
>CAMBSR010000243.1 GCA_945870475.1 Phycisphaera mikurensis NBRC 102666 | reverse complement strand
GGGCTGCAGGCCGTGCTCGTTGTAGTCCTCCTCCACCAGCTTGAGGACCGGCTTCCCGAGCGTGCGCGCCAGCCAGATGACGGCGCGCTTGGTGGTGGCCTCGTCCCATTGCAGGCCCAGGTCCTCGATCGGGCCCAGGAGCCACGGCGTGTGGAAGCGCGTCAGTGCCGCGCTCGATGCCGGGTCGAGGACGAACCGCGCGTCCGGGTGCTCCTGCAGGAAGCTCGCGGCGACGCTCGCGGACACCGGGCCCTCCACCGCGTCGCGGACGATCTGCGCCTTGTGCTCGCCGAAGGCCAGGAGCACCACGCGCCGCGCATCCAGGATGGAGCCGACACCCATGGTGAGCGCACGGCGCGGCACGTTGCGCTCGCCGAAGAAGTCGCTGGCCGCATCCATGCGCGTGACGCGGTCGAGGGTGATGAGGCGCGTGCGGCTGTCGCGCGGCGAGCCGGGCTCGTTGAAGCCCACGTGCCCGGTGCGGCCGATGCCGAGGATCTGGAGATCGATGCCGCCGGCATCGCGGATGGCGCGCTCGTACGACGCGCACTGGGCGGCCACGTCCTCCTGGCGGCAGGTGCCGTCGGGGATGTGGATGTTCGACGGCACGATGTCCACGTGGTCGAAGAGGTGCTCCTGCATGAAGCGCCGGTAGCTCTGCAGTGCCTCCGGTGCCATGGGCCAGTACTCGTCCAGGTTGAAGGTCACCGCGTTGCGGAACGAGAGGCCTTCCTCGCGATGGAGTCGCACCAGTTCCTCGTAGACGCCCTGCGGCGTGGATCCGGTGGCCAGGCCCAGCACCGCGTTGCGTCCCTGCGCGGCGAGCTCGCGGAGCAGGGTGGCGATCTCCGCCGCCACCGCGCGGCTTGCGGCCGTGCTGGTGGGGTGCACGCTCACGGGAATGCGTTCACGGCTTCCCGACGGCGATGCGTGGAGCGGCGTGCTCTCGCGGTTCCGTGCGTTCGAGGCGTCCGGGTTGGTGGCCGACGAGTCCATGTGAGCCATGCGATCAGGGTACCGGGAGTGCCCGGCAACACGCGTTCCTGATCGATGGAAGTGGCCCCGGTGGGACTTGAACCCACACGCCGCTCGCGCGGCTGCGGATTTTAAGTCCGCTGCGTCTGCCGATTCCGCCACGAGGCCTCGTGCATGGTAGATGCGGCGTGCAGTCAGCGGTCAGTGCCGCGAGCCGGCCGACTTCTCGTGGTGTCCGCCGAAGGCATAGCGCATGGCGCTCAGAATCTTGTTCCCGAACTCCGCGTTGCCGCGGCTCTCGAAGCGATCGAAGAGCGACGCCGAGATGACGTGCGCAGGCACGCCTTCCTCCACGGCCGCGATCACCGTCCAGCGGCCTTCGCCGGAATCGCTCACGCGGCCACCGAACTTCTCGAGCTTCGGGTCGTCCGCCAGCGCCAGCGCGGTCAGGTCGAGGAGCCAGCTCGAGACCACGCTTCCGCGCCGCCAGAGCTCGGCCACCTTGGCCACGTCGATGTCGTACTGGTACGCCTCGGGCTCGCGCAGCGGCGTGGTCTCGGCGTCGGTGGCCACTGCGTCCTTGCCCATGCCGGCGTGGCGCATGATGTTGAAGCCCTCGGCATATGCCGCCATCAGCGCGTACTCGATGCCGTTGTGCACCATCTTGACGAAGTGCCCGGCGCCCGCGGGACCGCAGTGCAGGTAACCGACATCGCTGGTGTCGCCCGGGCCGCCGCGACCCGGCGTCGGTTCGATCGAGCCCTTGCCGGGCGCGAGCGTGCGGAAGATGGGATCCATGCGCTCGACCACGGCCTTCGGTCCGCCGATCATCACGCAATAGCCGCGCTCGAGGCCCCACACGCCTCCGGAGACGCCGCAGTCGACGTATTCGATGCCCTTCGCGGCCAGTGCCTTGGCGCGGCGCAGGTCGTCGCGGTAGTAGCTGTTGCCGCCGTCGATGATGGTGTCGCCCGGGGAGAGCAGGGGGGCGATGGCGTCGATCGTCTCGTCGACCACGCCCGCAGGCAGCATCAGCCACACGTGGCGCGGTGCCTGCATCTTGGCAATGAGGTCCGCCGCGGACGAGGCGCCAACGCCGCCATCGGCCACCAGCGCGGCGATGGCCTCGGGTGCCTGGTTCCATCCCACCACCTGGTGCCCGTTGCGCAGGAGTCGCTTGGCCATGTTGCCGCCCATGCGTCCGAGTCCGATGAGTCCAAGCTGCATGTCAATCCTTCCGAGGGGTGTGGGTGCGTTGCGCGCGGCGGGCGGCCGCGGGCGCGGCAATGTAGTTCAGGCGGGGCCTGCCACGCGCGCCTTGGCGAGTGGCAGCACCACTGCGGCGAGCCATGCGGCGAACGCCGGCTTCGTCATCCGTCCGCCGGGCGGCGCCATCGTCCGTCCGTCCGCGAAGAGAATGCGGCCGTCGACGTCCGTGCTGTCCATCGTCTCGAGCGGGTTGGCCACGATGGCGTCGGCACGCTTGCGCGTCAGCTTGGCGGCGGCAGAGGCGGCCAGTTCCTCCGGCCGCTCGAGCGCGAAGCCGACCACGTACTGCCGGTCGGTGCGAGCCCCGGCGAGTCCGGAGAGGATGTCCTCCGTGGGCTCAAGCTCCAGGGTGAGCGGGCCATCCTCGCGCCGGAGCTTTCCGTCCACGCGCCGTGCAGGCCGATAGTCCGCGACCGCCGCCGCCATCACCAGCAGTTGGTGGGCGGGCCATTCCTTCTTCAGAAGTTCCAGCAGTTCTGCAGCGGTCCCGAAACGGCGGTCGGTGCAACCCTCCACCGCGGCCACACCTGGCCCGCGGGCGAGCGTGACCTGGCATCCGGCATCGAGAAACGCCCGGCAGATCGAGGTTCCCATCCGTCCGCTGGAGTGATTCCCGATGTAGCGGACGTCGTCGATCGGCTCGTGGGTGGGACCGGCGGCCACCAGCACCCGCAGCGGGTGATCACCGGCCCCGGCGGGGGAGCCAGCATGCCGTGCGGGGTCGTTTGGGGGTCGCGTGTCCATATTCTCGGTCCCGCGCATTGCGCGCATGCCGCAGAAGCCGCATACTACGGAGCCTCGGGCCTCAGGGAACGATTCCTGGACGCGCCTTGGACGGACGGACGCAACACACGCGCCCGTACCGTGCGAAGAGATGATGCCCGCGATGCACGCCCCTCGGCAGGGGTGACCGCACCGCGGGTCGTGGCGCGTCAGGAGGTCCCGTTTGGCACGCAAGGTCCGTCAGAAGCTCGGCGAGATCCTCATTGAATGGGGCCTTGTCACCAAGGACAAGGTGGATGCCGCCTATGCCTCGGCCCGTGGCCGTGGCCAGCGCCTGGGCGAGGCCCTCGTCGAGGCGGGGGCGTGCAAGGACGAGGACATCGCCAAGGCCCTCGCGCACCAGTTCGGCGTGGCGTTCCTGAACCTCGAACGGCTCGAGGACATGAACAAGGTCGACAAGAGCCTGATGCCGGCGGACCTGGTCAGGAAGTACCTGGTGCTGCCCATGGCGGGCGGCGGCAAGCTGAAGCTCGTCATCCACGACCCGATGGACCTCGACACCCTCGAGCTCCTGCGCTTCCGCATCGGCGACTACGAACAGGCAGGCATCGCCTCGCGGCGGCAGATCAAGGCGTACATCGACGGCGAGAAGGTGGACGGCCCGCGATCGCAGATCGTCACCGACTCCGTCGACAAGTCGGTCGACAAGTCGGTCGACAAGTCGGTCGACAAGAG